>JADLED010000234.1 GCA_020846335.1 Bacteroidia bacterium | reverse complement strand
GTAAGTGACACGCGAATGGTATCACCCAAACCATCTTCGAGCAAAGTGCCAATGCCCACCGCGGATTTAATTCGTCCGTCTTCGCCATCACCTGCTTCGGTAACACCCAGGTGCAGCGGGTAGTTGCGGCCGGTTTCCATCATTTTGGCCACCAGTAAGCGATAGGCCTGCACCATTACCTGTGTGTTGCTGGCCTTCATGGAAATAACAATGTTGTAATAATTATTTTCCTCGCAAATCCTTAAAAATTCAAGCGCACTTTCCACCATGCCCAAAGGTGTATCGCCGTAGCGGCTCAATATGCGATCGCTCAACGAACCATGGTTTGTTCCAATGCGCATGGCGGTACCGTATTCCTTGCATATTTGAACAAGCGGAGTAAAACGTTTGCGAATGCGCTCGAGTTCGGCTTCGTAGGCTAAATCGGTGTAGTCGATGTTTTCGAATTTCTTTTTATCGGCGTAGTTGCCGGGGTTAACGCGTACTTTTTCAATAACACGCGCGGCAAATTCGGCGGCATTGGGTGTAAAATGTATGTCGGCACAAAGTGGTGTGTTGTAGCCTCGTTTTTTAAGTCCTTTTTTTATTTCCTCCAGGTTTTTTGCTTCGTTAATGCTGGGGGCAGTAATGCGCACCAATTCGCAACCGGCATTAATCATGCGGATGCTTTGTTCCACGGTAGCTAAGGTATCCATGGTATCGGTGGTTGTCATGCTTTGCACCCTGATGGGGTTTAATCCACCCATTTTTAAATCGCCCATGCTTACTTCGCGGGTTAAAAAGCGGGAGTAAGCGGTAAGGTTATTGCAATATTTTTTTGAAAAATCCATAGTTGAATGAAGTTTTAAAGATACGAAAGATAAATCGCAGGAATAATGCAGGTGTTAATTTTACAATTAATTAATTCTATTTCACCTCAAACTCATCGGTAAAAATAAACGATTCGCCACCACTGCCGGGATGCCACGCAGGGAGTTTACCAAAATTTTTAGCCACCACTTTTATGTAGCGGTAATTAACTGACTGTTTTAACTGCAATTGAAAATCGAATAATTTGGTTTGGGTTTCGTTAGCTGTTTGTTTATTGGCCACACTGCCAAGGGGCGTAAAATGCACATTGTCGTTCGAACCAAAAAAAGTTACTGTGCTTGGAAACACAATCCATGAGGGCGTATCCTGCAAACAACCGAGTGAAAACCACGTTACTTTTTTTTGTTTTTTTAAATCCATAATGCAAACAAAATCCTGACCCTGACAACCCAACCAACTGCCTTTTCGCCAGCTTTCATCACCCCTTAGCCCATCTATTAATGTTTGTGGGCCTTCGGCAGAATATTGAGAATTTAACACAGATTTTATCACAGGCAGATAATCAAAGTTTATTTTATTGAGTCTGGCTACTGTTACCTCACTTTTATCCTGGTTGGACTAAATTCTTGCTTTTATAACCCCTGTTGAATCTACGGTAATCATTTTGGTATAAACTTTAGCCAATGCATCCGGGTCTTTTCCATCCATTGTGTAAACACTTATGAGTTGTACCGGTAAATTTATCATGCTGATGCTAACCTGTGTAGTGTCTTTAAAAACGCGTTTACCTGAACTAATGAGTGGTGCCGGAATTACACTTACTTCACTGACCTGCGAGGTTGGCCGATTAGTAGCCGCCACGCCAAAGTTGTTGGACCCTGTGCTTAAATCCTCGTTATAAAACTGCAATTCGGCACCCGACAAAATGGTGGAGAAGTTTATAAATGATTCCATTTTTTTTGTACCATTAACAGAAATAGCTGTAACCGCTTTGTTGGCGTCAGGATTGGCCTTGATACTGAATGTTTTCCCGTTTTCGAGGTTAACTTTTGCACTGTTAAATATCGGTTCGCTTAGCACATATTGTGTGGAACCCGGGCACACCGGATACATCCCCATTGCGCTTAATACATACCAGGCGCTCATTTGTCCGCAATCTTCATTACCAATTAAACCATCGGTGCTGTTTTTATAAAAGTTATTGCAAATCCATTTTACCCGGTCAATTGTTTTTTGTGGCTTGCCCACATAATTGTACAAGTAGGCCATGTGGTGGCTGGGTTCGTTGCCATGCGCGTATTGTCCAATCAAACCGGTTACATCGGCTTGTTCACGGCCGGCGGTTTTTTGTTTGGTTTGAAATAACTCGTCGAGTTTGGCTTCAAATTTCGCCTCGCTGCCATGCAATTTAATAAGACCCGTTAAATCGTGGGGCACATAAAACGAATATTGCCATGAGTTACCTTCGGTAAAGTGGTTGTTGATTTCGTTTGGTAAGAAGGGACTTAACCAGCCACCGTTTTTACGTGGTCGCATATTTCCGGTTGTGACATCGAACAGGTTATAATAGGCCAGGGAGCGTTTTAAAAACATTTTTTTATCGCCCTCCTCTTTCAATAAACCCGCCACCTGCGCCACGCACCAGTTATCGTAGGCATACTCCAACGATTTGCTCACACTCTCGCTTTGATCGTCAATTTGCAAATAGCCTTGTTTGTTAAATTGGGGAATTCCAAATCCAGTGTAACTGGCGGCGGCTTTCATTGCATTGTAAACAGCCAGTGTATCAAAGCCTCTGATGCCTTTTACCATGGCGTCGGCAATTACCGACACTGAGTGAAAGCCTATCATGCAATCTGTTTCGTTTGACGAAAGTTCCCAAACCGGTAAACGCCCCGCCTGCTGGTATTGCACTAAAAAAGAATTGATAAAGTCGGAACTACGCTTTCGCTCAATAATTGAAAACAGCGGATGCAGGGCGCGGTAAGTGTCCCACAACGAAAAAACGGAGTAGTTGGTAAAGCTCTCGGCGGTGTGAATTTTTTCATCTCGGCCACGGTACTGCTTATCCACGTCCATATTTAATGATGGGTGGATGCAGCAATGGTAAAGCGAGGTATAAAACACATTTAGTTTTTCAGCATCCCTGCTTTCAACTTCTATTTTCGACAATTGTTTGTTCCAAATTTCTTCCGCTTCCTTTTTATAGGTTTCAAACTCCCAATGTTTGGCTTCGGCCTCCAGGTTATTGAGTGCACCCCTCATGCTCACCGACGAGATGCCTACTTTTACAAGAATGGACTCCCCGGCTTCGGCATTGTAGGTAAAGGTCATGCCGCGCGGGTCGCCTTTGTAATTGTTATCCTTTGTTTGCTCTTTGCTGTTAATGCCTTTCATTACTTTTACTGGTTTTGAAAAGCGCATGGCAAAATAAATGTGTTGTTTTTTGGCCCATGCTTCACTTGTACGATGACCTACCACGGTAACGCTGTCGCGAACTCTGATGGAAGCCTCGAGGGTTTTATCGCGGTGCGCCAAATCCACCACTAAGCCGTATTCGCCGGATTTGCTAAAGGTGTAACGGTGAATGCCAACACGGGGTGTTACGGTGAGTTCCACTTTTATGTTTCCTTTTTTTAACTGTACTTCATAAAAACCGGGAGACGCTTTTTCGGTACTGTGTGAAAACCCAGAGGCATAGGATTTGTTGTCGCTTGGCGGAATGCCGGGTGTGGGCATGAGTAAAATATCGCCCCAGTCGCTGCAACCTGTGCCGCTTAAATGCGTGTGCGAAAATCCATAAACGATGGTGTCGCTGTGATGGTAGCCACTGCAACCGTCCCAACTGCCATCCACGCGGGTATCGGGGCTCAGTTGCACCATGCCAAACGGTAACACTGCGCCCGGAAAGGTGTGACCGTGTCCGCCTGTGCCAACAAATGGATTAACGTAGGCGACTGGTTTTTTTTGTGCAAAACCCGAGCTACTTGTAAACACAAAAAGCAAAATAAGGTGAGTAATATTTTTCATGGATCTGAGTTGTGTAGTGTATTTTCTATTCATTTTTTGTTCAGAGATTATTTAATACTAAGTAATTCAGGGGTTTTAATGGCGTTTTGTTCTTCCACCCAATTGCTTTTATTTTTTTTATTTCGCCCGGTAATACATCAAAATAATTGTCACTTAAATCCATGTTGCTATTCCCGGCAAACAAAAATACATCTTTTGCCAAAACGTTTGAACTGATGGTGTAGCCCTGTTGCGGGTTGCCGGTTATATTTAATTGGGCAGGTGGTAACTTCAGGTTTTTAGGTGAAGCAAAGTAATAATTTTTAACGGCAAGTTTACGGGCTTTGTAAATCAATTCCACATTCATAAACACCGAAGCGGTATCAAAAAGTGGCAGATTTTTTTTGCTGAGAATGTGGCTTTGCACCATACTATTGGAAAGTGCCATTTCTGTAGTGCTTTGCCAGATTATCTTTCCGTAAAAGTTCATCAACTTTATTTTTAATTGGGCTTTTAATTCCGGTAAACTATCAGATATGGCAGATATACGAATGGTTTCGCTGTGATTTGAAACGGTAATTAAAAAATTGTTATACAAAGCGTTGAGCGAATAATAGAAGGCTTTTTTATTTTTTTCGCTGTCTATCGCACTCCAGGATGTTACCGGCCAGCAATCGTTGAGTTGCCAAAAGAGTGTGCCCATGCAATACATTTTTGAAGAGCGGTGGCTTTCAATGGCCAGGCGCATGCCATCGCGTTGCAGGAGTTGCGAGGTGTAGATGTATTTGTGAAAATCCTGCGGCACTTTATAATCGCGCTGCATGTAAGTGTTTATGGTTTGAAACCCCTTGTTGTGCTTTTGGTGTGATCGCACAGAAGCCGAATTCAGGTTTAACTCTTCAGGTGGACAAATTTGTTTAAAGGTGTTTAAATCGGGCAAGGACTGAAATCCATATTCACTCATAAAACGGCCCACTTTTTTTTGATAGATGGTAAATGGTTCCATGCCCCACCACACGCCCCAGTAATGCGAATCGCCCTGCAGGAGACTCTCTTTGTGTCCCCACCCAATTGACGGTGAAGAAGGCCAATAGGGATGTTCGGTGTCGAATTTCTGTAAGGTTTCAGGAATTTTACTTTGAAAAAGTGTCAGGTAATCGTTCGAGATTTGTTCCGAATCTTTTGGGGTGTATTGAAACTGCTTTTGCCAGCCCCAGTTTTTCCAGCCTTCGTCCACCTCATTGTTTCCACACCACAGGGCTAACGATGGGTGATTTCTTAACCGGGTTGATTGGCACTTAACTTCTTCTATTACATTGTTTACAAATTCATCATTGCCGGGATACATGGCGCAGGCAAACATAAAATCCTGCCACACCAAAATGCCGTTCTCATCGCATTCTTCATAAAAGGAATTGGATTCGTAAACCCCTCCACCCCACACGCGCAACATGTTCATGTGCAGTTTTTTTGCAATGGCCGGATAGGGATTTCTTTGTTCGCTGTAATCGTGAAATAAAAAACTACCGTTTGGAATGTAATTGGCGCCTTTAATAAATACGGGTACATGATTGAGTTTAAAATAAAAGGAAGAACCAGCAGGGTCGCTCTCCTGC
>JADLED010000233.1 GCA_020846335.1 Bacteroidia bacterium | reverse complement strand
TTTAGATTTAATTATGAAGGCGCATTCTGAAACCCACACAGGTGAAGAATGGGACGATGAATTCTGGAAATGAATGAAAGATTGAACAACTTCAATATTGGTTGTTGCCAAATGCTGCCGAATTTAAAGCGCTACGATGTCATTCAGGTAAGTTGTGAAAACGCTTAAAACCTGCCAGACACTTTGTAATGCGTATAATGCAAGGGCAGGTTTGTTAATTGAAGCCTTATAAGCCCACCTGTTAACAACCCCATCCGCATACCCCCTATGTCCTTGGTTCATCTCACCATCCACTACCTTGCACTGCTCAATATTCTTTTAAGAGAGCACTCTATTTAATCAAGTCTTAAAAAAAAGTTGTTTTATAACTTCGACACACTCACTACAATAATTTGAGTCACACCATGGCGTAAGGCGGGCTGCTACAGGCTCTACTCACAGTGAATTGGAGTTGCGGCTTTTTTTTGACTTTTTGAAAAACGACAACTTAAACACCTGTATTTCTTAACGATTAAATTTTGTAACTAAAACCTTATACCCAAAAAATATCTTCCCATTAAAACTCCAAACGGTAACTTAAAATAGGAATTAAAGGCGTTTGATACCAATATTTGATGGTGCCTGAATTTACATTAAAATACTGCCCGCCAATGTTTTGATGATTGGTGCTGTTTTGTATATCAAGCGCCAGTGTGCTGGTTAAATGCTTGTAATTACGCTTTAAACTCACACGAATATCCAGTCTGAAATAATCAGGATTTTTATTTTCAAAAGCCTTCTCTTCCACCAAAACCGTTTCGCCCGAAGCTTTCGAAGCACCCAAATCAATTGGGGTATTGCGGTAACCACCCACATACACCGATTTAAAGTTAAAACCAATAATTCTGTTTTTTCGTTTTTCAGACAATTGCCACTCTTTACCCATAGTTATAGTTAAAGCAAAATTGGTATTAAATTGTGTGTTATACCATTTGCCGTTGGCCGCCTGATATTTTGAATCATAAAGCGATGCTGACACCAGATAATACAGGTTTTTGTGCAGGAACCTTTCGTAAGTTAATTCCAAACCGTAATTTTTTCCCAGCCCATTATTTACCAACGGATTGGTGTAAAAGCCATCAATGGCATTGAGTATGGAATAGGTGCTCGCCTTGTTGCTACTAATTGGCACATTAAACAAATGTTGGTAATACAACTCGGTTTTTAAATGCGAATAATCGGTAATGTTCCAGTCCTGTCCAATTACAAAATGATGCGCCTTACTTAAATCCAGATTTTTGTTCGGACGGATTTTTGTTCCATCAGTCAGAGTTGTTTCGGCAAAATAAACACCAATGGGTTGCACCTGACTGTGCAGGCCATAACCCGCAAACACACTGTATTTAGGCTTAAGCGCGTATTTAACCGAAGCCCTGGGTTCAACCGACCACGAATTGTTTAGCAACAACTGCAAATAATGCAGACCTAAATTTGTGGTAAGCTTCTGATTAAATTTATAATTCCATTGAAAAAATCCCTGCACTGTTTCTGTCTGTCCTTTCACATCTATTCGTGTGCGCAGAACCGTAGTATCAAAAGCATCTTTTCGGCTTAAGTGGTAATTTAATTGGTTTACAATGCCGCCACAACGAATGCTGCTTCGGGCATTCAATTTTTTAGTGTAAGTACTCGAAAGGGTCACTTTGCTTTGATCGTAACCTTCCTGCAAAAGTTTGGTGTAGGATTTCAGGTCGGTTTGCAATTCACTTATAACATTACCATTTTGTGTGCCCGCAAACAATAATACTGTTTTTAAATACGATTGATTATTAAATAATTTGGTATTGGTGAGGCCAACAGCACCGGTATTGCTGTGAAATCTGGAACTCATGCGGTAAAAATCATCTTCGGCCCAGGTACTGCTGTCTTTTTTAGCAGAGTTTATCTGATAGCTCAATCCACCAAAACCAAAGGCACTGAAATTGCCCAGTTTTTTTGTTGGTAAAAAAACATTAAACGACAAATCCTGAAAATTGGTTATGGCATCGCCTAAGGGAACACCTATTTTTCCTAAAAGATTGAGTGTGGAATAACGGTAGTTAATTAAATACGAACCTCCGTACCCTTTTTTAAATGGTCCTTCGGTAGAAACATCCAAACCCAAAAGTCCCAACTGAAAGGTATATTCGCGTTTTTGATCGTTGCCACGGCGCAATTTTAAATCAAACACACCGGATAATGCATTGCCGTATTCGGAGGCAAAGGCACCGGTAGAAAAATCAGAATTATTTAAAAGTTGAGCGCTAAGAATAGAGATGCCCCCACCCGATGTGCCCACGCTGGAGAAGTGACTGGGATTGGGAATATCAACACCTTCCATTCGCCACAACAAACCATTGGGCGAATTACCACGAATGGAAATATTATTTCCGCCATCACCGGCACTTACCACCCCTGCAAACGAAGTGGCCATACGTCCCGGATCGTTAACCGCTGCCGCAAACTTTTGTGTTTCTTCTACCGAAAAGGCTCTGGTACTTACCGCCGACATTTCGTTTAGAGGTTTGTTTTTTTCAACTTTTGCAGTTATTTCAACTTCTTCCATAGCAGTAATATCCTCTTCCATCTGGACATTAAGTACCAACTCTTTACCGGCATTAAGGGTTAAATTTTGCAGCAATACTTCCTTATAACCCAAATAAGTAACTTTTAATGTGTGTTTGCCTACAGCTACATCACTGAGTTTAAACTTTCCATCGCCATCGCTAAGGCTTGTATTGGCAGGGTTTGAACTCAGCAACTGAATAACTGCACCTGGTATTGGAGTTTGCGAGACCTTATCTAAAACGGTGCCACGGAGGGTTTGTGTGATTTGTGCGTTTAAATTTAATCCAAGAGCCAAAAAATAAATGGCAGTAAGTAATAACCTGTAGTGTTTCATAGTTGTTTATTGATTAACACACTTATGAAAACCCAAAACAATTTTACCCCTACTTCTCAAAAAATTAATTTGCTGTAAATATGTTAAGAGATGATAATTTCAAAACTGCACCGCATTTTTTTATTTGAACCCACACTACTTTAAGGCTGTTTTGTTGTTCGTTGCACTTTGCGTAACTTACCGGAGTATTTCCCATGAAATTAAATCTGATAAAATTAGGTGAAGAACTGATAAAAGGCCTGGGGGTGCAACTCCTGTTTTCACTCACACCCCTGCTATCAATTGCGTTTCTGTCATTCCCTTTTGTTGCCATGTATCTGCTGCATTGGAAACCCATAGATGTTTTTGTGTGCACTGCCACAGAAGTATTTGGATTTTTTTTAACCAGCCTGAGCTGCTGGTCAGTGGCATTTTTGATACATGATATCATTGATTTTAAAAAATTACACTTACTCATTAAAATACCGCTCTACCTGTTGTTTTATACGGCCTGTTGTTACATCATCTATAAATTTGTGATCTTGTTTTTAAACGAAAAACTGCCTCCGGAAGGTATATTGGCCTTTACCATGCTGAGTGCGCTCAGTGCCATTCTAACATTTGAAAAAGGATTGTTTCATGCAGAAAACAATCTGATAGTTGCCGGCATAGTGTTATCAGGTCTCATTCTGAAAAAGCTGGGATTTGGCCCACTGCCATTTTTCCTCGTATTCACGGCCTTACGAATTGCCTGCGTCTTTCTTTTTAACTTTCTTCTAAAATCAAAACGCAATGTGTTTACCTTTTAACAGCAAGAATTTGAAATACTAATGATTCGGTCTGATAAATTAAAAGTACAGAAATTTAAAACCTATTAACTTTGCAGTAAATGACCGAAACCGAAGAAGAAATTGCCACTGAAGTTAAAACACTCGAAAGCGAGGAACGACAAACCATAGTCCATTGCACCTGTGGCGACACTTATGCCTACCGCGTTTGGCCAAGCACCTATTTAATTGAACATGGCACCGGCAAAAGAGCACGATTAATTACAGCATTCAATATTTCTTTTGCCCCACAATGGACCATTAACGATGGCAAAGGTTTTACACTCATATTTGAAGGCTTGAGCAAGGGATGTCTGGTGTTTGACTTAAAAGAAATCATCCCACAGGAAGGTGGATTTGAAGTTCACAACATCCGACGCAACAAATCGGATGTGTATCAGGTAAATTTAGTTTAGATCAAATCCACTCAGTCACTAAGGGCACTTAGAAACACTTAGGTGTTTTAAACCACCTAGAAACATAGTAGGAAAAGAAAAAATCTCCGAACCTCTGTGTGGTTATGTGTTGAAATGAAAACCACTAAGGCATTAAGAGCACTGAGAAACACTCAGGTACAATTAAAATAAACCACATAGTTTCATAGGTTGTACAGAATAAATTATTCAACACTTCAATGTCGCTTTACCTACTTGTTGGATAAATACTCTATCCATGTTTCTATGTGATTTAAGTACAATGCTGCTTAATTCCTAAGTGATTACATATTCCAACTACTTCACATTAATTTTTACAGTTCCCAGTTTTCTTTGCCCATCAGGCCCATTAATTACAATGTCTTCCACATAAATTTTGGCCGACTTTCTGATTCTGCTAATTTCTCTGGCCGCCTCATCGGTTAACTTGTTGCCGGTGCATTTGAATTCCTGGTATGGTGTGCCCGGCCCGGCAAATGAAATCATAAAAGACTTAACCTCAAAAGGCGCATTCAGTTCAAAATTGGTGTTATCAATGTTTACGCTTCTGATGTTTCGTGCATCACCCTGATTAAAATCATCCGAACTAATAATGGTGCGGGAATTAATCCTCACCATTGGGCTCGGAATTTTTTTAACCCTGAACACTTGCGGGGTGCCCTGTTTCTCCAATCCCTTGGCGGTTCTTTTAAACACCGAAACCGTGCAAACCCCCGTACCATTAACCTTCGCAATGTATTTGCCATTGCCGCTATTGGCAAGTGTGCCGCCACAACCTTCAATATTTACCACTAAATCGTGCGATGCCACACCTGCTGCCGAAACCGTGAGCGGATTTTCGATGGCCGCATAAAACACATTCATTTTATCAGCACTCACTGCCACTGCCGCATTTGCCACGGTGTAATCGCTTTCGTATTTAAAGTAGCGGTAAAGCCCGGTACCTTCTCTGAATTTTATCCAACCCTTAATTTCTTTATTACCGGTGAGGTTGGTTGGCAAATTAATTTTTCCGGTACCACTGTCAACCGGCAATACAATGGCATCCGGAGCCAATTTCCCGGTAGTGGTGTCCACGTCGCCTAAAATAAACTGAATGTTATCTTCCTTAAAATCACTTGAGGAAGCACTCAATAACACATCCGCAGTAAATGGAGTGCCTGTTTGCACATACTTGCTAACAGGAACCACACGTGCATAAAAACGATCGAATTTTACCGACAATTTTCCGGGAGCTGAGGCAAAAGTATTAATCATTTCACCTTCAATATTTCTCAGGTCGCCCTGAATTTTAGACAGGTTTGTAACCACCGCTGCCAGTGGCAGGTTGTAAAAGTTCTTCATTTCCCAGGTAAGAGGCAATCCTTCTTTGTCTTTATAATTATCGTGTGGTGTAAATAATTTTATTTTTTCTTTCAGTATTTCATAATCTTTTGGAGGCAGCTTCAATCCCGCGCGGTCTTTCATATTATCCAACATGTTGTTCAGCGAATCGGTGAGCGTTAAAATCGTTTGCTTTAATTCTTTGGCAGAATATTTTCCGGTTTTTGGTTTTGTTTCATCGGCTCCCAGCAACATAAAGGTGGGCTTATCATAATCGTCCAATTTCTCCACCTGTCCCAGTTTAAGGGTGTCGGCGCCTTTGGTATCTTCGGTGTATTTAATCAGTTCCTTTTTCAAACTGTCCACATAATCAAATGTTTTTTGCGTGAGTTGCGTTACCTCTTTCGATTTGGCGTAATAAGGCACAAACTCATGTCTGCCTTGGGCAATGGCCTCATCAATGGCTTCCATAATTTTTTTGGTATTACCCGTAAAATTAGAGTTGGTGGTTTCAATGCTTTCGTTAATGGTTACAAATCCGGTTAATACCTCGCGACTCACGTTTAAGGCAAGCAAACAGGTAAGTACGAGGTACATTAATCCAATCATTTTTTGACGAGGCGTTTCTTTGGCATGGCTCATAGCTGTGTGTTTTTGTTGGTTTAAAATCTATAAACACAAAACCTTTGTAATGGTTACACACTTTATTTTTTTGAACTGGCTGTATCTTTTGTCACCAAACGAACTTATGGCGCCAATTTAATTGGAGAAAATATCGGAAACTCTATTTCATTAATCCGGCAAAATAATTCCAGATTGGGTCTTTACCTAAAGGCAAGGCTACAATATTCACGGCTTCCTGTTTTACAGGATGAATAAAGTTTAATTCGTAACTGTGCAAATGAATAAAACCACCCTCGTTGCTGCGGTTAAAACCATATTTTAAATCGCCTTTAATAGGGCAACCAATGGCTGCCAACTGGCACCTGATTTGGTGATGCCTGCCGGTGTGAAGTTGTATTTTAAGAAGATGATAATTGTCTGACGAAGCCACAAGTTCGTAATCAAGTTCGGCTTTAAGCGCATTGGCAACAGGTTTTGCAAAGGCTTTAGACATGTTGGCCTTTTCGTTTTTAACGAGATAATGAATTAATTTATCAGCGGGTTTGGCCGGTTTATTTTTAACCACCGCCAGATAGGTTTTGCTGATGGTTTTTTCTCTGAACAATTCATTAAACCGCGTTAAGGCCTTACTGGTTTTAGCAAAAATAACCAAACCGCTCACCGGTCTGTCCAAACGGTGAATCACCCCGCAAAACACATTGCCGGGTTTAAAATCGCGTTCCTTAATAAAGTGTTTTACCTTTTCGCTTAAGGGCAAATCGCCGGTTTTATCGCCCTGCACAATTTCCGAAGGCATTTTATTTACCACTAAAATATGGTTGTCTTCGTAGGCCACCTGCTCTTCCCAAATGGAAGTACTATTAATTTCCTGATGCATCACAAACTTAGCGGATTCCCGTTCTGAAATTTTTTTGTTTGATTTTAAAAATAATATTGAATCGGTATTCGATGCCATTGGAAGGCGAAAGAGCCGGCGATTGCGCCAGATAACCCGCGTTGCTGATTAAATAATAGGCTTCGGAGCCCGTAACCGAATATTGTTCTTTGGCGGTTTTGGTTAATCCTCCCGCCTGGTTGTACCAAATATTCCAATCGTATTTTGGGTTTGCCCTTAAATAGGCCGTGTACGTTTTTAGACTATCATCCACACACACACTCACAAAAGTTACCTTGTCGCCATACTTCTTTTTAAGCGCGGCAATTTTTGGCATTTCCTTTAAACTTTCGGTGTTGGCGGTTGAGAAAAAATTAAGATACACCCAACGCCCTTTAAACATACCCAAACTGGCCATTTTACCATCTCTGCTTCGGGCCGAAAAATCAGGTGCCTGCGAGCCCACCTGCAATTTATTAAAGTATGCGAGCATGTTTGAACAAATGCGTTTGTGTTCGGCATTTTTGGTAGCCACACTCAGCTGCGACACAATGCTTTCCACGGCATCGGGTTCAAAATCGGGATTAAAATAAAAATCCCACATATTTTTAATTATCACCAGTTCCTTGATTGTGTCGTTACGTAAAAACTTATCGTCCTTTAAAAAATCGCGCAGCAATTTGTAACTGGCTTTGGAATTAATAATGTTGTAAAGCGATTGCCCCTTGTGTTGCGAGGCCACCGTGTTTAAATAACCCTTAAAACAGGTTTCAAAAAACTGCATGTATTCGTAATGATGGTATTGAATAGGGTGCTTTAGAATGTAACCATTAATTAAATAATTTTCGCCCCGCGACACACTGGCATTGATGGAGGCAATGGAATACAGAATGTAATTTTTAAAATACGTGTTTTTAATGCCCGAATATCGTTTATCGCACAGCTTTTGCAACGAGTCGGCCAACACAAACATTTGCGCCCGCGAAATATACTGCCCGTTGTCTTTAATAAAAAAATTGTTGTATTGTTCCTGATAATCAAACATCAAGGCATTTAATTCGGTACTATCTGTTCCAACAATACCAATGTTTACGGGCAATTCAGCATCGTTTTTATAATCCAATCCGCGCTCCACTTCAGGTATTGTTATGCCATACACAAAATTGGGCTGTATGTATAATTGCGAAACCACGTTTTCTATTTTTAAAAACACCGGCTTCACATAATCGGTCTGACAGGTAATTTCAAAAAAGCCGTCGGCAGCAATGGTGTCCTGATTGTCTTTAAAGCGTGTGTTGGTAATGTAATCGGTGTTACTGTACAATTGAATAATTTTTCCGGCATAAGAAACATGCGCCTTGCCCCTGATGGTAACATTTTGAGCAGTGGCAACAAACGTGGCCAGTAAAATAAAATATGTAATTGCCTTTTTTATGCTTCCTTTTATAATGTGTTTAACGGCATTAGTTACAAGTTAGTTTTCAACCTTGTCCACCACAAACATGTCTTTATAATTTAGTGAAATGCTTTGAAACATAGCTAGATTAATGGATGCATAATAATCGTCGAAACTGAGTGTGGTAGGGGTTTTAAAAATTTCGTCCACCAGCGTATTAATGTACAAGTTGCTTTGTTTGTTAGCCTGAGCCACCACCGGGTTAGCAAAACTCAATTTACATTTTTGCAAACAACTGTATTTTCCACTAAAGCCACCAATGTGCATGGTGTAATCCTGACCATGCGTAACGCTGCTGCGATAATTCCCTTCGAGCTTAAAAAAAATGTAACCGGTGTTCCAGTCCCAAAACATTACATTTGCCACATCCAAGGCCCCTGTTTGCGCGCCACTCACGTTACGCAGACTGTCCACCCCTATTAAAAATTCCATGGTGGTGTAATTGCCTTCGGGTAAATTGTTAATGGTAAACGAGGTTGGTCCTTCCACATGTCTTATCAAATGGTAGCTTTCGGGCTCTGTAAAAACCGTCCCATCGCTACGTGTTAGCTTAATATTGGAAATGTAATAATTAAATTTTGTAACCGTAAAACTATCCTGCGACACATTGGTGTACCATTTGGAATTAGGCACCAAAACACTGTTATTTGCCAGTGCTTTAAAGTTAATGCTCAGCGAAGGCGCAACAGTAGGCAAATCTTCAACAGGTGTTACAATGGTATCTTTTTTACAAGCCGTGGTTATTAAAACCAAAACCGCAAACATTAATCGTTGAGAAACTGACATAGGTCAAATTTACGAAAATTCAGGGAACAGGGTCATAGCCATGCCCACCCCAGGGGTGACAGCGCAAAATGCGTTTAAGTCCCAGCCAACTGCCTTTTAACGCGCCGTGTTTGTTAATGGCCTCAATGCTGTATTGGCTGCATGATGGCGTGTAGCGGCAGGTGTTAGGCAACAATGGTCTTATAAAATACTGGTAAAAGCGCACCGGCAATATGGCCAGTTTTTTAAACAGTTTGTTCATTCTAATTTTGTTTGCCCTGTGTTTTTATCAGCATTTCGGCCACTTTGCGGTCAATTATCAGGGTAAAATCATTTTCTTTCAACTCCTGCAATTTTAGCCAGCGCATGGCCTGTGCGCCTTCTTTTTTTTCGTAGTTATGCGGTGTTTGACTTACTTTAAAATTAAGTTCACTCAAAGGTTTTACCAGATAGTAAATGCTCAACACCTGACTGTTGGTACTAAATGAGGAGGCCACATAAAAATCGGTGGTATAAAAATGATCGGTAACTTCTACTTCAAGCCCCAGTTCTTCTTTAAACTCACGCTTTAAACAATCGCGAGTGCCTTCGCCAAACTCTAATCCGCCACCGGGCAATTTGGTAATTTTGTTACGTTTAATGTACTCGTCAGATACCAAAAGTGCTCCTTCGTGAATCAAAATTCCATAAACCCTTATATTGAAGCGGTGCGGCATACTATAAAAGTAGAAATAATGTAGGATAAGAATCAGGCAATTATCACACGCTGGGTGTACGGACTGTTCATTTCGCTTATAAAACGTTCACTATCAAATAATTAAATCTTAAACGCTGTTTACAATTTTAGCCAGTCCTTTCTAAAAAAGCGTTTGGGCGCCTGCCAATGAGCGAGAAATAGAGGCCTCGCTCATTGACACCGGGCTTTCGCTTCAATACTGTTTGTCCTTTGCTATGTTTTTAGGCTTGCGGGGGCTTCCGCAGGTCGCCTCCTCTTCCAACAAACATTACGCAAAGTCCTTCACAGTATTTCCGCTACAATCCCATGGCGCAGATACCTCGTTTACTCCAGTTGACTTAAATACCTGCCATTTCCCAGAATCTTTTAAATATATTTTAAATATCCGGCAGAAATATAATCCACTTTTTTTAATACTTTCAATTACCAATGGCTTTGAAGGCTATTTAAGGACGTACTAGCTAACCTTAAAACAGTTTTGATAGATTGTATGATAATTTTTTAAAAACGGGAGTGAGGCCTCAACAAAAAAGCCGCTACCTCTTGCGAAGTTAGCGGCTTTTGTGTGCTTACATTAATTAATGTTTTTCGAGCAGTTTATCCTTGTGTTTTTTAATTTGTGTTTTAAGCGCCTCGCAGGCAAGGTCGGTGGCTTCTTCAAAAGTAGTGCATTGTTTTTTGGCAAAAAATTCGTGGCCCTTGCCCAGCATTTTAATTTCCGAAATCTTGTTGTCAGTGGTGCTGCTCTTATCAAGCCTCAGGGTTATTTCACTGTTAATTATGCCATCGTAAAACGTATTGAGTTTTTCTACCTTCTCATTCACAAAATTGAGCAGTTTACCGTCGGCATCAAAATGCACTGATTGAATGTTGATTGTCATAGCTTATTTCCTCCTTTTTTTGGTTTAGTGGCCCGATCGTGGATGGGCCTGGTTATATGATTTTTTTAGCTTTTCAATTGTATTATGGGTATAAATTTGGGTGGCCGAAAGGTTGGCATGACCCAATAGTTCTTTTACCGCGTTAATGTCGGCACCGTTGTTTAATAAATGCGTGGCAAAACTGTGTCGTAAAACGTGTGGACTTTTTTTCTTGGAGGTGGTAACCCCACTCAACACTTGTTTTACAATAGAACCTACTTGTTGCGGGCTCAGGGGCTTATCTTTCATACTCACCAACAAACTCGGATTGCTGTATCCTTCGTTGTGTTTTACGAGCAGGTACTCTTCCAGGTTGCGTTTCAAACTTTGGTCAAATGGTATGATGCGTTCTTTGTTTCGTTTACCCAACACTTTTAGTTGGGTGTTATAAATATCAACGTCGCCTTCTTTTAAACCAATGAGTTCGGCACGCCTTATGCCGGTTTGATAGAGCAAATCGAGCAGCAAACGGTTTCTTATTCCTTCAAAACCAGGGTCAAAAGTGGTTTCATTGAATATTTTTTCGGTTTGGCTTTCGTCCACAAAAACCGGTAATTTTTTTGGTTTTTTGGGTGCCAGCACTTTTTGGGTGGGGTTGCTTTGTACCAATCCGTTTTTTAAAAGGTATTTAAAGAACGAACGAATGGCGCTTAATTTGCGATTAACACTTACGGCGCCCATGCCTTCATCCATTAAGGTGGAAACAAAAGAGCGGATGTGGTAATGGCTAATTTCGGTTATTTCAGAAACCGATACTTCCTTTTTAACAAAACCGAAAAACTGAGTAAGGTCGCGCTGGTATGCTTCGAGGGTGTGAGGACTGAATCTTTTTTGAAGATTTAAGTAAGAATAAAAACCTTTAACTGCATCCTCTACCATATAATAACAAAAAATCCTAACCGAAATTATGCATTTCAGATTAGGATTCCTATAAAATTACTCTAAAAAAACAGGATTTTAACCTATTTTTCAATAGCGCCTATTTGCAATTTTTGCTTGTAGGTGGCTTTAATAACAGTTTCTCTGCGACGTACAGACGGTTTGGTGAATTTAGAACGCTCACGCAATTCTTTAACCACACCGGTTTTTTCGAATTTTTTCTTGTACTTTTTTAGCGCTTTTTCGATGTTGTCGCCTTCTTTAATTTGAACTATTAGCATTTTAAATGTCTTTAATATTTATTTTGGAGGGGCAAATATAGTAAATTAATCCAGTTACCTCCAAAAAAAATCAACATTTTACTGCT
>JADLED010000232.1 GCA_020846335.1 Bacteroidia bacterium | reverse complement strand
TTTTGACGAATACCATTTTTTATTTCAGATTTTGCCGGTTCGTTTTTACCACGGCGTGGAACATACCAAAAACACAGTAATCGCCATTGGGCCCGGCTACGCCATTAACAGCGGCGATACCTACGAAGATGTTTTGGGAGTGAGCTGTCATGAGTTATTTCACGCCTGGAACATCAAAACCATTCGTCCGGTGGAAATGTGGCCTTACGATTACACCAAAGAAAATTATGCACGCACCGGCTATGTTTACGAAGGTTTTACAACGTATTATGGCGACAAACTTTTGTTGGACAGTCAGGTTTTTTCCACCGAACAATATTTTGTGACATTAAAGGAACGACTGGTTAAGCATTTCCACAATTATGGCCGTTACAATTTAAGCGTGGCCCACAGCAGTTGGGAAACCTGGCTCGATGGCTATGTGCCCGGAGCACCGTATCGTAAAACCAACATTTACGACGAAGGTAATTTAATAGCGCTGATGTTGGATGTAAAAATTATGAAGGCCACCGAAAACAAAAAATGTTTGCGCGATGTGTGTGTGTTATTGTATGACCGATTTGGGAAAGCCGGAAAAGGTTACACCGAGCAAACCATCATGGATTTGGTAAACGAAGTAAGTGGCCAAAACTACAAGGACTTTTTTAAAGATTACGTTTACACACCAACCGATTTTGAGGTGCCTCTGCGCGAAGCATTTGATTATTTGGGAATAGAATTTGGGAAACAAAACAGTGCACACGTGTGCGAAAATCAATTTGGATTTAAAATAATGGACAATGGCCAGTTTAGTAAAATTACACTGGTGGCGCCGTATTCACCGGCCTGGAAAGCAGGGCTTTTTGCAGGAGATGAAATAATGGCTGTAAATGGCATGATGCTTAAAACCAACCTCAACAATTGGTTAAATTATTATTTGAATGAAAACGAAATACAATTAAGCGTTAACTCAGGCGAGACTTTAAAAACAATTACACTGCAAAAGGACAAAAAAGGCACAACCTGGTTTTTTAATCCAACACTTAAATTAAAATCCGGCGAAAATGCTAATTTTGAACATTGGTGCAAATTTTAGAAAATTATACAGTCACCTAATTTTGAAAACATGAACACAAACTCAACATCAAAAAACAAAACACAGGCAACTATAATTAGCCTGGTGGCACTGGCTCTGTCTTTAGCAATAGTTGCAATAGCCTGGATGCGCGAAAACGGATTTTTGCCAATACTGCTGGGCGCACTGGGCGCCGTGTTGGCCATCTTCAATTTAATGAAATTAAGAAAGACCGAGCCTAAAATAACCATGAGCTTTATGGCACTGGTTTTTGCCCTTGCGGCCGCCTCTGCATTTGCTATGGAAATGGGAACCAAACAGGAGAAAACAAACGTGGAGGAAGTGAAGGCGGTGATGCCAGTGGAATTAAAAGACAGCGTGGTTTTGCAGCAGGAAGAAGAAAGTGCCTTGGATAAGCTCAACAGCATAACTGACACTACTTCGTCCAAATAAATAAGTGACTCCCCCTTCAAAGGGGATTTAGAAGGCAATGGACGCCGATATTAGCATTTGTATATTTTTATTAGCATTTTTACCTAACACTTAAAACATTACCAACATGGAAACAAATACAACGGACTTAACCGCCGACCCATTTTTACCGGAGCCCAAACGCCCTCAATTTTTATCTGTATTGTGTATTCTTACATGGATACTCAGTGGGATAATGCTCATATCAACAGCCAATAACATACTAAATAAACCAAGCCCCGAAGAGCAAGCTGAGCAGATAGAAAAAATGCGCGAAAAACTTCCGGAAGCAGCAGACTCTATGGAAGCTACATTTCAAAAAATGGATGAAACACCTGCAAAAGTTAACACACTTATTTCGTTAATCGCTTTAGCACTAAGTTCATTAGGCGCTGCCATGATGTGGCAATTAAAGAAAACCGGATTTTATGTTTATCTCTTGGGCGAATTATTGCCTTACCTTGGGCTTGTATTTGTAGGAACTGCCGCTTTTGATTTCATGGCAATTATGTTTAAAATGAATGTGGCAACAATTATGGGTATTGCAGTTGGCATCATGCTTTTATTCGATGGCATCTTCATTACCATGTATGCGGCCAACCTTAAACACATGAAAAAATAATTCATTTCAATGGCAGATTCAAAATACCCAAGGGGTTTATTCTTTTTAGTTTTCACGGAGTTTTGGGAACGCTTCGGGTATTATTTAATGATAGGGATATTTACCCTTTACATGACTGCCGATGTTAAAGAAGGTGGTTTTGGTTGGGACAATGCAGATGCTTCTGATGTTTACGGAACATTTATTGCCGTGGCCTACCTTACACCTTTTATGGGGGGATTACTCGCTGATTTAAAATTAGGTTATCGCTTCAGCATCACACTAGGTGGTATCCTAATGGGCATTGGTTACTGCATGTTGGCTATTCCCGAAAAATGGGCGTTTTACAGTGCACTGGCCATTATGGTGGTGGGTAATGGTTTTTTTAAACCAAACATTTCCACATTGTTAGGGAATTTATTTAATGATGAAAGATACCGCCACAAAAAAGATACGGGTTACAACATTTTTTACATGGGTATTAATGTGGGTGCGTTTATCTGCAATTTTATTGCCGCTATAATGCGCAACAAAATTGGCTGGCACGGGGCATTTCTCTCTGCCGGTATAGGAATGTTTATTGGCGTAATTACCTTTTGGATTGGAATGAAGCACTATGCCCATGTGGATGTGCGTAAAGAGCCCAAACCTGAGGATAAACCTTTTTTAATGCAGTTTGCCCGTACACTTTTAATTGGGGTTGGTTTTGCTGCACTGGGTTGGTTTATACCCGGCAATGTAATGGGCAGTAACAGCACCGACGCTTTCTTTATGTTTTGTTTTCCGGTAATTTATTTTTTCGGTAGTATTTACTTTAAAGCCACCACCGAAGAAAAAAAACCATTGGGCACCATGTTCACCATTTTTATTATTGTGATTTTGTTCTGGGCCATTTTTAAACAAAACGGTACAGCCCTGACCACATATGCTAACTATTATACAGATAGACAAACAAGCGAAACATTTGGTAAAAAAGCACTGGTATTTAATTTATCTGATACCATAAGGGTTAAGAACAAAGAAGTGTTTCAATTAGACGAACAATTCCGAAAAATTAAGGATGCAAATGGCGACCCTGTAAAGTGTATGGATTACCCTGCCTACTTCAAAAACATTGATTCGAACAAATTGCCGAAAGAGGGGGAATTAATTTATACAGCAAATACGGAATTGTTCCAATCCATAAACCCTTTCTTCGTTGTAATATTCACACCACTCATTATTGCGTTTTTTGCATTCATGCGTTCCAGAGGAAAGGAACCGACAACAGCTTCTAAAATAGCTGCCGGATTACTGGTGAGCGCTCTGTCAACGCTGGTTATGGTGGCGGCGGTAAATTATACCGGTAATGGCATTAATAAAGCAAGCGCCTGGTGGCTTATTGCCAGTTATGGAGTGGTAACCATTGGTGAATTATGTCTTAGCCCAATGGGATTGTCGATGGTGTCAAAATTATCTCCGGTGCGTTTAACTGCTTTAATGATGGGAGGATGGAGTTTGGCCACTTCAATTGGGAATAAACTTAGCGGCGTGTTGGCTAAAAACTGGGATAAGTTTGATAACAAAGCCAATTATTTTTGGTTGAATTTTGCCCTGTTAATGTTCGCCTTTTTAATTATGATGCTGCTGCTTAAACAATTGAATCGGGTGTTTAAGGAAGGGAAGCACTAGGCCCACTCCCAGGCCGTTCTGTACATACCGTTTTTTTCGCAGTACTCTAAAAACGATTGGTAAAACGCGCTGGAGCCAATGGTAGCGCTATCGCCAATAACCACCAGCTTTTTTTTGGCACGCGTTATGGCAACATTCATGCGGCGAAGGTCGTTTAAAAAACCAATCTCCTGCCTTTCGTTGCTGCGCACCAGACTAATGTAAATTACATCGCGCTCTTCGCCCTGAAAACCATCGATGGTTTTAATGCTCAACGATTTGAGTTTACTTTTTTCAAGTTCGGCATCGCTGAAATTATCCTTTATCCATTCGCGCTGTTCCTTGTAAGGCGAAATAATACCAATGTCTATGGGCGTTGCATTGCCCGATTGAGTATAATCAAAAAGTAATTGTTCCAAATGTTTAAACAACACATTGCCTTCTTTTGGATTGTAATAACTCAGCGTTTCAGGATTTTGAATTTCATCGAAACTGCATCCCGCCGTGTCA
>JADLED010000231.1 GCA_020846335.1 Bacteroidia bacterium | reverse complement strand
TAAATTTACTTATTTTTGATTATTTAACGTTGTAATGTTTAAATTTGTTGTATTCTCAAATCCTTAGCTATATCAATTATTTACACTGTTTTCATTTTTTTAAACTGGTCGTGCAACCAAAGTCCCGAATCTAAAAACAAACGTCAAAACAAACCCGGACAGGAATTAAACACCCAGGGAGTGAAGGACCAGTTTGTTAAAGCCAACCAACAACTGATGCAAAAGGAAAATGACGAAATGGATTATTATGGCAAAAGTCATAAGTTACCTTTTATTAGAACCGGTTCGGGTGTGCGTTACTATGTTTACAAGCCATCAGCAAAAGGTGACAGCCTAAAGCCCGGCATGCAGGTTACCATGGATTTTGAATTGAAATTGTTGGATGGAACAGTTTGCTACAGTTCTAAAAAAGACGGACTTAAAACACTGGTAATTGCTGAAGAAGAAGCAGAGAGTGGCATACACAAAGGATTACAGAATTTAAAACGTGGCGACAAAGCCATTTTGTTAATCCCTTCTCCTTTGGCGCATGGTTTGTTGGGCGATTTTAAAAAAATTCCGCCTCAAATGCCAATTGTTTACGATGTTTATGTTTATTAGTGCTTAGTGATTAGTGCTAAGTGATTAGTGTTTAGTGTTTAGTGATTAGTGAAGAATGACAAGTTGGATGCTTAAACCCTCACACCAATTACCAGAATATCGTCTACCTGCTCCAAATGCCCCATCCAGTCTTCGAGTTGCCTTTCGAGCATGGCGTGTTGGGTTTCGGGAGAGAGCTCTGATATTTTTACAAGAATTTCTTTGAGCATTTTGTGTTTAAATTTCTTTCCTTTTGGTCCACCAAACTGGTCGCCATAACCATCCGAAAAGGTGTAAATCATATCGCCCTTGTGCAGGGCAATTTCGTTAAAGGTAAATGGTATGGTATCGTCGTTTGATTTGCCAATTGGCATTTTATCGGCTTTAAGGTTAAGTATTTCGCGCTTGCGAATGATGCAAAAATTGCTGTTGGCTGCTGAGTATTGCAACTTCATGTTGGCAAAATCAATCCGGCATAAAATGGCATCCATCCCGTCTTTACTTTCTTCCAAACTGCCTTCGGGATTAAGCGCGGCAATGATGTTTTCGCGTACATCGTTTAAAATTAAATCGGGTCGTGTAATTAGTTTTTGATTTACGGCTTCGTTGAGTTTGGTAATATTGAGTAAACTCATAAAGGCCCCGGGCACACCATGGCCGGTTGAATCTCCGGTTACGTATAAAAACGAGTCGGGTAGGCGGGCTGCCCAGTAAAAATCGCCGGCCACAATGTCTTTTGGTTTAAAAAATATAAAGTGCTCATTCAGATTATCGTTCATCACCTTTTCGTTGGCCATCAGGGCTTTTTGAATTCGCTTGGCATAATTTATACTATCAAGAATTTCCTTTTGTTTTTCGTCAACCAATTGTTTTTGCCTTTCTATTTCCGATTTACGTCTGGATAGCAATTGCATGGCTTTTTTGCGTTGATTGTTATTGCGTATGGCAAAAAACAGCAATAACAACACAAAGGCACTCAACACACAAATTACCACAATTACCATTTTTTGCTGGGTAATTTTTGATCCCTGGCTATATAACATGCGTTTTTGCTTGCTAATTTTTCTTTCCTGATCGTAAAGGCTCAATCTGCTTCTTTCTATTTCGGCATTAATTTTTTTAAATTCTTCTTCTTTGGAATTGAGTTGTTCTATTTTTCTAAGCAGGCTGTCTTCGAGGCTGTGGTTGGTGAGTTCGTTGTTGTGTTTTTTATTTTCAACCGAATTGTAAAGGTTAAGTAATTGCCTTAATTCTTCCTGTTCAAGTTTTAATTTTTTGTTTTTGCCGGCCAACTGCTGGTTAACCATGCTCATAATGCTATTCCATTCGGCGTCATTGTTCACAGCCAAATCATACAGCACTTTTTTTACTTCGAGGCCGGCCTGATTTACTTTTGTTTTGTTAATTGTATAATTTATTTTGCCATTAAATTCAACAAATGCAATCATTGATTTTTGATAATCGTGAAGATTTTCGGCAATCATTAAGGTGTTTTTTCCTTTGATGGCATTATAAATTTCGTCAGGATTGGAAGCGCCTGTTCCGCTAAACAATACTACCTGACAGGGTTTTAATTCACTAATGTTTTTGCAGTAAATTACCTTTACAGGTACACGGTCTCTGAATTTTACATATTTTGTGGTATTACTTAACTGCTCAGTCAGTGTTTCGGAGTTCATTACACAAATAACAAATTCTTTCAGTGTATTTTCGGCAGGCCAAAATATGTATTTGGTAAAATTGTAGATAAAGGCCGTTTTTATTTTTGAATGTTTTTCGGAAGTTGAGTTATGAGTAGTTGAACCCTGCGCAACAAGTGTTGGGCAATTAACCAAAATTACTGCGGCAAATAAAAATATCCGATACTTAATACTCAAGTTTAAGACGGCAATTTTAATTAATGTTATATTGCGAATATACAAGTTTCCCCCATATTTCTAGGGCTTGAGCCTCTATTGCACCTCTAAAAACATCTGCAAAAAAAAGATTTTGTTCGAATTTTTATTACGAGTATTGTATAATAATCGATTAACTGCTTTTGTCATTCGATTAAAAAAAATGAAATATTTTTGATTTAAGGGTGTTTTTTTTGAGGCTGAATAATCTTGGTTAATATTGAACACCAACGGCTTTTTTTATTATTTTTGTTAGTGAATGTACATTTAACTAAACCTTAGTGTGCTTGTTTTTGAAGGAATCATGAGTCAGAGATTTTGCTTATTCTATGCGGGTTACACTGCATGTGCGCCTTCGCTATACTACGATCAGGTGGCCTTGTATGAGCAACTGTTGCAACAAAACGACAGTACTGTTAAATCCGGTATTGAAAACATGTACAAAATGCTTGATGCCAGTCGTAAAGAAGGAGAAGCATTTATTAACACATCCATAGAATTTGCCCACCAATTTTCGGTTTCTATTCCTCCCAAACCCGATTCGGCACCGGCCTATTACAACTGGCGCCATGCCTTTATTACCACCTTTGAAGGCGAATTTCCGATGACAAAAATTGATCATTATTATTTTTTATTTGGACGGCGCCTGTCGGAACTTATTTGCAATGCGGACGTTTTGTGCAGTTACTTTGTTTTATTAAAAAAATTTGACAATCATCCCATTGTGTTGCGCCGTGCCGACAAAGCCATTAAAGACATGGAATATGGTTTATTTAAAATGATGGCCTCCGCTGCATTACTTTCGGGCGAGCACCGTCATCATTATTTTAGTGTGTTTTATAAAGAACTGAATCTTGCCTTTCAGCCTTTCAGAGCTTTGGATATTAAAGGCTTTTCAACGGCGCAAATGGATGAACTCAATTCAAACATGCTTAACTATAAATTAATTGCGCTGAACGGATTTAATAAATGCCTTGATTTGTTGAAAGAGCTTGGAGTTTAATTCGATTTATCTCTTTTCTAGGCAGTAAATCCAATCAATAGAATGTCGTCCACCTGAAAGTTTTTTCCTTTCCATTGCAAGTGTTCTTCGCGTAATTTTCTTTCGAGTTGACTAAAACTCAACTGTTGATTGGCGAGTAAAAACGTTTTTAATCTGCCGGTACTGTATTTTCTGTTATCCACGCCACCAAACTGGTCGCAGTAGCCATCGGTAAACATGTAAAAATGATCGCCTTCTTTAATTGGCATTGTGTGGGTGGTATAGCGAATGGGTTCGTCTCTTTCTTTTTGTCGTGTGCCAATTGGCGTTTTATCGCCCTTAATTTCGGTTAGCTCGCCATTATTTACTATCCAAAGCGGACGCATGGCTCCGGCAAATTCCAATGTTTTTTGGGTGTGATTTATTTTACAGATGGCTAAGTCCATGCCATCGTTTGATTCGGAATCTTTTTTATGAAGGATTTCTAAAACGCCATTATTAAGTTCGAGTAAAATTTCTGAAGGGTCGGTAATTTTTTTCTCGTTTATTATCCGGTTTAGCAAACTGTAGCCAATAATGCTCATAAAGGCCCCCGGCACACCATGTCCGGTGCAGTCTACAGCGGCAATAATGCTAAATTCGCTAAAATGTACAAACCAGTAAAAATCGCCGCTTACAATGTCTTTGGTAATGTAAAGCACAAACGAGTTGGGCAATTTCGATTTGATTACCGCTTCGCGGGGCAAAATGGCGTGTTGTATTTTTTTAGCGTAAGAAATGCTATCGGTAATGTCTTTGTTTTTTTGAATAATGATTCGTTCCTGCTTTTTTATTTCGGTAATGTCGGTATCAATCACAATCATTTTGCGCAAGTCGCCTTTCTCGTCAAAAATAGGGGTAAGGGTAGAGGATTCCCAGCGGTCCTGATTGGTTGATGTTATTTTGGTTTTTGTTTCGTAATGCACCGATTTTTTATTTTCCACGGCATCTTTTATCAAGTTGGCGATTTCATTTGAATGGCTGAATTGATAAATGTTTGAAAGGTAAAACGTTTCCAAATCCTTTTCTGCAAACTCATTACGAAGGATAAAACTTTCGTTGACATATTCCGGTTTGCCTTCGGCATTAAGAATTAATACACCATTGTCGGTTTTGCTGGCTACTAATGATAATTGTTCGAGTGTTTTGTTTTTTTCTTCAATAATTTTTGACTGTTCTTCAATTTCGCTGGTTCTTTCGGCCACACGTTGCTCAAGCAAAAGGTTTTCGCGTTGCAGATTTCTTAAACGGTAACGAATAAATAAATAAACTCCGGCAAAGCCAATTGCCAATGCAAAAATCCAAAACCACCAGCGTTTCCACACTGGTGTAAGTATTATAAATTGTTGTTGTACCGGATTACTCCATACATCTTCCTCATTTTTGCTTTCAACAATAAATGTGTAATCGCCTGGTTCGAGGTTATTATAGTTAACCAGTTTGCCTTCGTCGGCATAAAGCCAGTCTGCATCAAAACCTTTTAGTTTGTACCTGAAACTCAGTTTGTCGGGTGCTTTAAGCCACACTCCGTCAAAGGCAATGGCAATATTGTTTTGTTTGTAGCTGTATTCTGTTATCGAATCGATTGGGAAGGGTTTGTAGTTTATCTGCAGCGCTTTAATTACTGCGCCGGGTTTAACCGAATCGAGGTGATCGTTGTAGGTGCGAAAAACCAGGATGCCGTTGTTGGTACCCGAATATATTTTTCCATTGTGGTAGGTAACTGCATTAAGATTGGGTTCAAGATCAATGTCATACAAATCGTAGTGAAACACCTCGTTGCTTACACAATTAATTTTATCAACTCCTTTTGAGTTAAAGGC
>JADLED010000230.1 GCA_020846335.1 Bacteroidia bacterium | reverse complement strand
CGCCAATCAGGGAAAGGTAAATACGGCAAAACTGTTAATGGACTTGTCGTTAAGCAAAATGAAAAACGATTCTATCATGTTTACAAGGCAAAATGCTTTGTGGCTGCAAAAGGTAGGCACACAAGTAGAATGGGAACAGCGGCAATTGGCCTGGCAAAACTCAAAGAATGCCTATTATGCCGCCATTGTAAATTATGCGGATGTAAAACGCCAGGTGAACTTTACTTCCGAACAGTCAAAAAAACTTCTTTCCATTTCGAAGGCAAACGAGGGCGATTATGTACTTAAATCTGAAATTGATGGCATGGTGTACAGCCTACTTAAAAACAAAGGCGAAATTGTAAGCCCTCAGACGCCCGTGGCCGTTATTGGCGATTCGCAGCATTTTATTCTCGAAATGCAAGTGGACGAATACGATATTTTAAAAATAAAAATCGGACAAACAGTCATCATCACCATGGACAGTTACAAGGGCCAGACATTTGAAGCTGCCATAAGTAAGATAGACCCCTTAATGAACGAACGTAGCAAAACCTTTTTAGTAGAAGCCCTTTTTAAAGAAAAGATGCCTCTGCTCTACCCCAACATCAGCTTTGAAGCCAGCATTATTATTCAAACAAAGGCCAAGGCACTAATTATACCACGCAATTATTTGCTAAACGATTCAATTATTCTAAAAACCGACAACAAACAGGTGAAGGTAAAAACCGGTTTAATGGATTATCAAAAAGTGGAAATTCTTTCGGGATTAAATGCCGGCGAGGAAATAATAAAACCTGAAAATGACTAAAAAACTATTGATAAAAATATCCAAGGCCCTGTTGTTGGCACGCTGGAAACAAACGCTGGTGGCTGCTATTGGTGTTACCTTTAGCATTGCCATGTTTATTTCGTTGCTGGGTTTTATGGGTGGACTTAATAATTTGCTGGACGGCCTGATGCTTAACCGAACGGCACACATCCGGCTTTACAACGACATTGAACCTTCGGCAAAACAGCCGGTGGAATTAAGTGAACACTTTAAACACCATTACAATTTTGTTAGTTCGGTTAAACCAAAAAAAGAACAACTCAATATTTATAACAGTGCTGCCATCATGCGCAACTTAAAAAAAGACGAACGGGTTAAAGGTGTGGCGCCTAAAATTAACACGCAGGTATTTTTTAATGTGGGGGTGGTGGATTTAAACGGCATGATCAGCGGCATAGATGTGGACGAGGAATCGGAATTGTTTCTATTTAAGGATTATGTGGTAAAAGGCAATTATCACGATTTAAAAACAATTCCCAATAGCATTATTCTTGGCAAAGGAGCGGCCGATAAAATGCTGGCACAGTTAGGCGATAACATAACACTTACCACCACACAGGGGAATCAGTTTCAATTAAAAGTGGTGGGCTTTTATCAATCGGGCATACAGGAACTCGATAAAGTGCAGAGTTATGCCTCTATTGCCACCGCGCAAAAACTGCTGGGCGAATCAGACTTATACATTACCGATATACAAATTAAATTAAAGGATATGAACCTGGCACCTGCCATGGCCAGGGAGTTCCGCCGCCTTTATAAAACTGAAGCTATGGACATACAAACAGCCAACGCACAGTTTGAAACCGGAAGTTTTGTACGCACCCTGATTTCTTACGCGGTGGGCATCACACTTTTAATTGTTGCAGGTTTTGGCATTTACAATATTCTAAACATGATGATTTACGAAAAAATTGATTCCATCGCGATATTAAAGGCCACCGGCTTTTCGGGAAAAGACGTTAATAAAATCTTCACCTCCATTGCGCTCAGTATTGGTGCTTTTGGCGGATTACTGGGACTTATTTTTGGCCTTGTGTTTTCTCTGCTAATTGATTTAATTCCCTTTAATACCGCCTCCTTACCAACCGTAACAACCTATCCGGTGGATTACAACCTTTATTACTACATCATCGGCGCCGTGTTTTCGGTAGCAACCACTTATCTGGCCGGTTATTTCCCTTCGCGCAAGGCTGCCACTGTCGATCCGGTTGTAATTATAAGAGGCAAATAACATGGGCAATAAATTACTGGAAGCCAAAAATATTTCCAAATCCTTTCACGACCCTATTACAGTTCAGGTGCTTAAAGAAATAACGTTTGATATCAGCAAAGGCGAATTTATTTCGGTGATTGGTAAATCCGGTTGTGGTAAATCCACCTTGCTCTACATTCTTTCTACCATGGATACTGACTTTGAAGGCGAGTTGCTGATTGATGGCGAAAGCATGAAACAAAAAAAGGAAGTGGAACTTTCAGTGGTACGAAATGAGAAAATTGGTTTTGTATTTCAGTTTCATTATTTGCTTAACGAATTTTCTGTACTCGAAAACGTGATGCTTCCCGGTCTTAAACTCAACAAACTCAGCGAAAAGGAAATAGAACACAAGGCCTACGAGAAACTAAAAATTCTTGGCATCGAAGCCGAAGCACTTAAACGTCCCAATCAATTGTCGGGTGGGCAAAAGCAGCGGGTGGCCATTGCCCGCGCCTTAATTAACGAACCACTCATTATTATGGGTGATGAACCAACCGGCAACCTCGATAAAAAAAACAGTGATGTGGTGTTTGAAATTTTTCAGGAACTTGTAGCCGTGTATAATCAATCCTTACTCATTGTAACACACGATAACGAATTTGCAAAACGCACGCACCGCATCATTGAAATGGAAGATGGACGGATTATCAAAATGTAAATTAGGTGATAACTTATTCTTTCTTAACGTGTGAATAAGAACGTCTGACCCATTTCACCACTTCAAACCACATCACCGCTGCAAAGGCCAGGGCAATGCAAGCCATTATCTGCCCAAGATTGGGTTGTTCAAACTCAAAGAAGTGTTGCAGCACTGGAACAAAGAGAATTAACAGCGTTAACAGAAAAGTTAAACCCAATATCAATGCCACCAGATTATTCTTATAACGCAAGGTGGTTAAAACCGAATAATAAAAAGAACGGTTTACCAAAGTCAGAAACACATTCGCTGAAATAAGCACCGTAAACACCAATGTTCGGGTAAGCGCTTCGGAGTAGCCACTTTGCACACAAAACACATAGGCCGACAATGTTGCCAACGAAATAACAAGTCCTTGAATAATGCTGGTTATTAATTCACGCATGTTGAAGAAACTACGGGCAAATGGCCGCGGCGCCTGTTCCATGGTGTTTTTTTCCATCGGTTCATTTTCGTAAATAATCGAACAGGTTGGACCCATTATTAATTCCAAAAGAATGATATGAATGGGCGAAAAAATATTGGGATAAATCCAACCCAGTGTGAGTGGAATAAAAACGGTAAGAATAATGGGTATGTGAATGGAGATAATGTATTGAATGGCCTTTTTAAGATTGGTGTAAATTTTTCGTCCTGCTCCAATTGCATCCACCATTTTACCGAGGTCGTCTTCCACCAAAATTAATGAAGCCGCCTGTTTGGCAATTTCAGTTCCCTTCTTTCCCATGGCAATGCCTATGTGCGCTGCCTTCAGTGCAGGGCCATCGTTTACGCCATCACCGGTCATGGCCACAATTTCGTTGTTGGCTTTTAAAGCCATAATAATTTTAAATTTGGCCTCCGGAAACATGCGCGTAAATACCTGCTTTTGTTCCACACATTCGCGAAGTTCAGCTTCTGAGAGTTTCATTAATTCCTCGCCGTTAATGCACGCATCGTAACCCTTAAAACCAATTTGTTTGGCAATGGCCGAAGTGGTGGCCGCATTATCGCCGGTAATAATTTTAACCTTTATACCTGCTTTATAGAATGATTCCAGCACGTTGCGAATGTTGTGTTTCGGAGGATCGTAAAAGGCCACCAGTCCTTTAAATTCAAATTTTAAATTCTGTTGTTTATCAGGAAAAGTATTTTCCGAAATCTTCGATTCACCCACACCCAACACTCTGTATCCTTCTGATGCCAATGCTTCTATGGCTTTGGTAATGTTTTGAATTTGTGCGCTTGTTAACTCACTCACTGCAATAATGGCTTCGGGAGCGCCCTTGGCGGCAATTATTTTTTTGCCCAATGAATTTTCAAATACATGCGTCATCATGGGTGGTTTGCCTTCGAGTGGGTATTCCTTTATTAATTTATAATTGGCCCGTTCATCCACTTCAATTGACTTTGTATAAGATTCGTGCAATGCCACTTCCATGGGGTCAAAAGGAATGGGTTCGCTGGCCCACATAGAGAGTTGAACGAGTTCCTTTTGTGAATCGGTGTTAACTTTTTCAGCCTCCGATATTGCGTCATCACTCAATACATAAAGTTTTGTGAGGCGCATTTTATTTTCGGTGAGCGTGCCGGTTTTATCGGTGCAAATCACGGTGGCACTTCCGAGTGTTTCCACCGTTTTCATTTGCTTTACCACCACTCCGGTTTTCATCAATCGCCAGGCTCCCAGTGCCATAAAGGTGGTAAAGGCCACCGGTATTTCTTCCGGCAAAATGCTCATGGCCAGTGTCAGCGATTTAATTAAACTATCCAACACATTTTTAAAATGCAGATAATTAATCAACCACACCAACACAAAAACAATCGCTCCGATAATCACCATTATTTTTACAAAATGGCTAATCTGAAGTTCCAGAGGTGTTTTTTCTTCTTTAATATTTTCGAGGCTTTTGGCAATGTTGCCCAGTTTGGTTTTATTGCCAATGGCTGTAATCTCTGCAATTCCAATGCCTGTTACAACCGTGGTTCCCTGATAAATAAAATTGTCTTCGGAGAGGATGTCTTTATTTACAGCAAGGGATTCGCCAGTTAAAACGGATTCGTTTACCGAAAAATCGGTGGAGTGAATGAGTTTTCCATCCGCTGGAATAAAAGTGCCTTCCGAAACCACTATGCAATCGCCCAAAACTAATTCCGAACTCTTAATTTCAAGTGTTTTACTATCGCGTATTACTTTGCAAAACGGTTGTGTAAACTCCTTTAGTTTTTCCAATGCGTTTTTACTCCGCGATTCCTGAAACAGCGAAATGGCCGACACCAACACAATGGCCGAAGACAGGAAGATGCCATCTCCGGTATTGCCGCTTAAAAAATACACCGTAGAAGCCACCAATAATAAAATAATCATTGGTTCTTTAATAAGACTTACCAACGAATCAAGCAGTGCATTTTCCTTTTTAAACTCTGCAACATTGCTACCGTTCACAAGCCGTGATTGCAGCACCTGTTCATTAGTTAGTCCTTTGTTATGGAAGTTATTTTCGGACATTTGTTTAAATCATAAAGATACGCATTTGCAAGTGCTGCGCTAACTCATATAAACCGGAATGTCATTTAACATTTCCGCTTCCTTTGGTGGCAATAATAAATCCTTCACCGCCATGATTAATGCCCTGTTAGACGTAAATAGGGCGTGATTAAAATTAACCACAATGCTAAGGTCAGAATCGTCGAGCAATGCGGTACGGGCGTTTTTGTAAAAATTGTTGAGCGAATTACTGTAGGCGTTTTGTGTTTCGGTGAGCATGGTTTTTAATTGTAGAAAGTGAGATACATTTTTTTTGAAGATAATTTGAAGGAGCTTCTGATAAAACAATTCCGTTTCGGTTTGGTGTTGAAGAAATAAATTAAACTTGATGTCTTTGGAAGAACGCTTAAGATTTGATAAATTACTAAGCATACCATGCAATTCGTTGGCGGAATTAATGGCATTGCGCACCGAAGAGTTCAATTGGTTGATGTGTATTTGTTGCGGACTTTTAGCGCTAAAAACAAGTTGCATATATAATGCCTGCAAAGCGCCCTGAACTTGTTTCAGGAAGGTAAATTTTTCCAAATCTGTTCTTTTATAAAAGGCACGCTTCAGATTAATGTCATCGTAAAAGGCATTTCCACCTGCGTCTCCGGGTTTTATATCAAACAATGAAGCGTTGAACAACACCGTTTCGTAAATAAGAAATTCAGTTTCCTTTTCAAACAAATCCAAACAGGTTTGAGGTTCGTTAACATTGGCATTCTCAATAAATACCGTCACACCTTCATTGGTATCTTTAAAAAACCGTGATAAGAAATCAGAAAAGTATTTCAAAAAAGGCAAAAACAAACACAGGCCCAACAAGTTAATTAAACTCGAAAAGCTTACCAGTTGCAACAAGGGATTTTCGACCTGCAACACATCGGTAATGAGTTTTAAAATAGGTGTGAGAAAAATGAAGGCCATGATGGTGAGAAACACATTGAATAAGAGATTGCCCAAAACCACCCGTTTTTTAGAGGCATTTCCACTAATGGCACCAAGAATAATTTTCATGGTGGTGCCTGTTTCCGATCCAAGTACAATGGCCGCAGCGGCATTAAGCGGCAAGGCATGAGCGTTTAAAGCAGTGAGTGTTAAGGCCATGGTAACCGAACTGGATTGTACCAACAACGTTATTAAGAAACCGGCACCTAAAAAAAGTAAAACCGACATGCCGGAATAATGTTGAAGGTTTAAATTTTTAACCTGAGTTTCCATGCCACTCCGCATAAAACTAAGAGCGATAAACAAAAGCCCGAAACCAAACAAAAAATAAGCAATGTATTTGGAGACGGCGTGTTTGCCAAAAAGAATGAGCAGTAATCCACCCACACAAACGGCGGGATAGGCAATGACTTCGATGTTTGTTGTAAATCCAAGAGTGGCCACCATCCAACTGTCGAGCGTGGTACCCAGGTTGGCACCCAAAATAATGGCCATGGCACTTTTAGTGGTAAACACACCGGCCCCCACAAAGGCAAGCACCATTACCGAAACCATGGAACTACTTTGCAACACCGCTGTAACCAATGCCCCGCCGGAAGCCGCACCAATAGTAGTTTTGGTAATTTTTTGTAAAAAGCGTTTAAAGTTTCGTCCCGATAAATTTTTGAGTGATTCCTCCAAAAGGTACATGGCAAAAAGGAAAAGACCTATTCCCGCCAACAATTTGAATATGCTGTCAAGTAGGTCCATTGCTGCTTTTGTTGGTTTCCAATTCGCCGATTAAAAAACCAAAGGGTTTAAGCACTTCTATGTGGTCGCACATTATTTTAATCATGGCAATGATTGGTATTGCCAAAAACATGCCGGCAATGCCCCAAACCAACTGCCCCAAAACCAAAGCGAGGATGGTAAACAGGGGATTGATTTTTACCTGAGGGCCAAGGATTAAGGGTTCTAACACCCAGCCTTGTATAAACTGCACCACACCGTAAGTGCCGGCAATACCCAGTAGTAAAGGTGTGCTTGCTCCCTGAACTGCCGCCATTAGCAAGGTTAACAAGGTTCCTGTAATGTTTCCAATAAAAGGTACAATCTCAAGAAGCCCGCATAAAAAAGCAAAAAACAAAGCATTTTTAACACCCAGTACACTGAAGCCAATGCCATACATGATCCATAAACAGGCAATCATTTTACTAAGACCTAGTAAATACTGCTGCGACACTTTTGTGACACGGCTCAACATCACCTTTACTTCATCGCGTTTGAGTGGATCAGACAAACGCACAACAAATTCGAGCAAATGACTGTGGTAATAAAGAAATAAAAACACATAAGCCAGCGTGAGAATAAAATTGGTAATTACAAAAGCCACCGAACCGCCTATCAACTGCATCACGTGGCTCACACTGGGTTGTTCGCTTTTAATAATCTGACTTTGTTTTATTACTGAAACACCCAGTTTGTCGAAAATAAACAATTGAACATTTTCCAAGGTATGAATGGCTTTTTCTTTAATCAGATTAAGATCATTACTAAGTTCGGAAATTTGCCAACCCAACAAGGCAAAAATGGCTGCAATGCCGCTTAGCAGTATGAGCACACATAACAGCACGGCAACAAAACGGGGAATGGCTTTGGCCTCGAGCCATTTGCAAAAAGGTAAAAACAGGGTGGCCATTACACCACCAATGGTTAAGGGAATCAAAAACTCCTTTGCATAAAAAAGCCCTGTAAATAAAAGAAATAAAAACAGGAGTTTTTTTATAGATGAAAGGAGTGTGAATTTCATTGTGCCTTTGGATAGTTTATTGTGTATTTAGTCTTTCTCTAAAAAAGCTATTTGGGTCACGCCACAGTGTGATCAATGAGCGAGAAAGAGGCATCGCTCATTGCCAAGGTATGCGGATACTCGATTTACTCCTGTTATTTTAATACCAGAAATTTTCCAATTACTTCTTAAAACATTTTAATATCTCATGGGAAGTAAACACGTTTTTTAAACAGTTACAGTGAGTGGCAGGTATTGAAAGCTTTTTTAAAGTCTTCTATTTACCTCCGGCTTCCAGGTCTTTTTTAATTTGAAGGTATTCGTCCTGTTTAATTTCTCCCGAGGCATACCTCTTTTTAAGCACATCCATTGGCGCTTCTTTTTTACGGCGCTGACCGGGGATATCATAAGGTGTGGCATAAACCCAAAAGAATAAAAGCACCCAAACAAACCACCAAAAGGTGTGCATTCCCCAAAAATAATTGTGATCCAACATAATTTATGAATAAAATTGTTACTGTATTTTAATGCCCATGTAAAGGGATAAAAAAACAATCGGAGCCCGAACTCCGATTGTAAATTAATTAATCAATCATGGCGTACTCGTATTCCACCACCAATTCGTTGTCCACATTCCACACTCCCGGAGCATTCCAGGCAATGCGGGCTGCTTCGTCTTTTTGATACCACGAACTCACGGTACCGCTTAAAGTCACTTTAGTGCCATTTACTTTTACATGAATGTCGTGATTGTTAATGGACCAGTTGCGTGCAATCGCATCTTCGATTTCCTTTTTTTCAATGGCATCGTGTGTTTCTGATTTTATCTTTATGTCGTTACTTACACCAATAACACCCATCAGATTTTTAATTGCGCTTTTAGCTGCTTCCTTCTGAAAGTTCCATTTTAATTCGCCATCCAGTGTTACCCAGCCTTTTTCAACTTTTACTTTCACCTTGTCGTTAGGCACTTCCCAATTCCATTTTAAGGCGCTTAATACTTCAGTGGCAATTTCGTTATCTGTTTTTTTAGATGAACTGCCATAAACAATGTCAATTTTTTCGACAACAGCATTTACACCTGCTACATTTTTGGTAGCATGTTCAGCTCCCAGTTTTTTGGCATAACTGTCCACAGTGCCGGTTAAAGTAATCACGCCGTCTTTAGCAGTTACGCCAATTTCAGCGGCATTGAGCAGAGGTTCCCATTTAATGGCATTCTGCACATCTTTTTGCAAATTTTCGTTCGTTTTCATAAGTCTTAATTTTATTGTTAGGCTACAAAGGTAAACTGCACTTATACCGAATAGTTACAGGATATACAGTTTGAATTGCATTATTTACTGGTTCTTAACAGCCAAAACGTAAACCGAATTTTTTATAAATGGAGTGCATTTAATCCCGAACCATTTTGTGTTCTTATATAAGATTTAGATTTGTTAAGCAGGCCATGCCTTCTGCTTTTTTCAATGGTTAAGCGTGCCATCAAATAACTCAGTGTGGATTCGGCCCCCTGATTCAGGTTAACACTCTTTTCCTCCAGTCCGTCGTAACACCCGCCTGTGCAAGGATTATAAATCACCTGATTCAAATGATTGTTTCCTAAAAACCACTCAAAAGCAATTTCCATTTTTTGTTTGTAATCGTTGTTTTTCAACAAACGGTAAAACCGTTCAAGTGCCAGTATGGTGTAAGCTGCATCAATGGGTTGTTCTCCTCCTTTACGGCACCTTTTGTCGTCTTCGCCTTTGTGCAGCCAGCCATTGTTGGAAATTAGTTGCAGCGTTTTACCGGGCAGGGTTTTCGATAATAAAAAATCGAAGGTGGCCACGGCAACATCGCGGTAAAGCACTGTGCCACTGTCCATCCAGGCACACAGCAAAGCTTCGGGCAAAACACTGTTGCCATAGGTGAGGTAATTTTCAAACCACTGCCATTCGTTTGTGGCTTCGTGTCGGTACATCTGAACCAATCGATTGGCCAGCGTTTTAATAAGTGCGCTGTAATGTGCTGTTTTTTCACGGGCATTGGCATAATATAATCCTTTAATGATAAAAGCCATGGCCCTTGTGGAGTGTATCTTATCCACCTGTTGTATCGCCTGATCGAATAGTTCTTTGGCTTTAAGTGTTATCTCAATTGGTAAAGCCACCGAAACATAAAGGGTATAACCCAGCGCCCATAAGGCACGTCCACCCGCATCGGCCAGATTTACAGTTTCGTTTTGTGAGGTAAAATACTTTTCGGCACTCACGTAGTTTTTAAACCCGCCATCCTTTTCAATGCAATAGCCTATAAAATCCAGATACACCCGGATGTAAGCCAAATCGGGTTTATTAAGCGTTAACTCATAATGCTGACACAGGGTTATCAGGGCACGGGCATTGTCATCCAGTGTATATCCCGATTCCAAATCGGGTTCATTTAATTTACAAAACTGAATGATGCCAAATTTGGTCGTAAGATTTTTCACATGATTGAGTTCTACAGGCGGTAATTTGTAATGCAACTTAATTTTAAGCTGACTCAATTGTTTAAACAAAACAGCATGTGCCAAAGCCGAATTTTGCCAGGCACTCGAAGCCATGTAGTGCAAACCGTGTGAACTGATTTGTTTTCGCAGCGATTCATTTCCCAACAAGTTAATTACTTCTTTGGCCAGATGATCCGAATTTGAAAAATCGATGCTCACACCGGCATTGTTCTGTAGTGCTTCTAAAGCGTGTGGAATGGGCGTTGTAATTACCGGACAGCCACAACTGATGGCGTAGGAAAAGGTACCGCTCACGGCCTGATTCGGGTCTTTAGATG
>JADLED010000229.1 GCA_020846335.1 Bacteroidia bacterium | reverse complement strand
GCCTGCCATTGCGCAAGCCTGTGTGCGGCAGGCAGGGGCGCCCAAATAATTTTTTTAAGGAAGGCCTAATATTTAAAACTACTTCGCCGATTTAGCAATCGCATAAGCAATACAAAAACCAATACTTAACAAATAAACAACCACCTTCATCGCTACCTCATCCCCTTCCCGCTTTTGATACAACTTCATTTGTTCCTGATAGGTAACATCGTGGTAATTTCCCAAAGCATTGCTTTTATACAATTCATCAGAATTTATTTTAACAGCCAAACCCGTATAAACTTTGGCATTATAAGTGTAGCGGCTTTTGGGGTCGCCATAAGTGCCCGTTTCACGTTGCACCCAGGTCCAGCGAATATTTACAACAGCATTGGCACAATTGCTATAGGCCTGATATTTTAAGCGGTTAAGTAATTCGGTGTCGGTACTGTTTTCATTGCCCATCACTTCCACCAACGAACGTTTTGTGTAATCGAAATGAATGGGCTCACCGTCAAAAAACAAAAACACATTTTCGGCTAAACTCGTGCAACTATCATTGGCCAAAGGATGTGAGCTTTGTGTGATGTTATTACCATATTGACCTATGCAGGAAGAAAAAACAAGAAGCATAAAAATTCCAAATGAAAAAACAAAGCCTTTTATCATGGTGTTTATGTTTGGTAAAGGAAAAATTTGTTCAAACAGAGAATTAAAGACCATCATCCGTTTGTAATTCTATATTAAAATTAAGGCCATTAGTTTTAGAATGTGAAAATTTTTATAAGTGGTAGGTTTTAACACATAAGTGTATTCGTTCCCGTTAATTCCGAAACAATGAATATCTTCCTTACAAAATGCCCATTTTTTATATCAAAAACACGGCAATGATTGCAACAATTCCTCCAAGGTGAAATCTTTTTTGGTGGTGCAACTTTAACTTATGTATTCACCTAATATGTCACTTATACGAAAAGGGCACGCCGCAAAACAAATTGATAAAGGAGTGAACTTAGTTTCCTGCAACAATGGCTTTTACGGCTTCCACCCATTTTTGATTGGAGTTGAGGCTGTTTACCAGAGTAATTTTTTCGCCGCCGTGTTCTTTAAATAACACTTCGTATTCGCTGCCTATTTCGTGCAGGGTTTCCAGGCAATCGGCTACAAATGCGGGCGAAAAAACCAATAATTTTTTAGCACCTTTTTTTCCGAGTTCCGTTATTACCTTATCACTGTATGGTTTCAACCATTTATCGTCTAACCGCGATTGAAAGGTGCTGGTATATTTTCCTTCAGGAATATTTAATGCCTTAACGAGTGCGCGCGTGGTTGCCATGCAATTAGCACGGTAACAATACTGGTTTTTATCGGTAATGCTGTTGCAACAATTGCCCATCTGGCACGAATTGGCTCCGTAATGTGCCGAAGCTTTTTTTATCTGCCTTTCGGGCAAACCATGATAGCTGAAAAGTACGTGATCGTAATTCTGATGATTATGTTTTTTTCCTTCATCAACCAAAGCCTCAATAAACTTTGGATGATCGTAAAACTTGCTTATAAAATTCAAATCCGGAATCACTTCCCAGCCTTTAATTTGTTTCATTACCTCCTCCAGCGTACTGCCGGTGCTCGAACTCGCGTATTGAGGATACAAAGGTAAAATATGAATTTTAGAGGGACGCGCCTGCCGCAAATTTTCGAGCGCTGACTTAATGCCAGGTGATTGGTAACGCATTGCCAATTCCACAACAAAGTTTTCACCCAATTCCTTCTGCACTTTCTCTTTTAATGCAATGCTGTTTGTAAGCAATGGCGAGCCTTCTTTTGTCCAGATGTGTTGGTATAATTTTGCTGATTTAAAACGCCTGAAAGGCACAATAATTAAATTCACCAATGCAAAACGTCCTATTGGATTGATGTCAATAACACGTCTGTCGTTTAAAAATTGTGTGAGGTATTTACCCACTTTACCTGCTGTTGGGGCATCGGGGGTACCAAGGTTTATCAGTAAAACCGCTTCTTTCATGCCTGGGTATTGTCCTTTTTAATTTCTTCTTTAACCGGCACTGTTTCGGGGTTCACTGTTAGCAGATCAGAAGTGCTGATGGTTGACAAAGCATTGATCGAAAATTTTTTCTGAAATAAAATAATAATGGCCACACCCACCGAAATAGAAGCATCGGCAAAATTAAAAATGGGCCTGAAAAACTGAAACTCCTCGCCGCCCCACACCGGAAACCATTCCGGAAAATGCCCGTTAAACATCGGAAAATAAAACATGTCCACCACACAACCATACATGCTTGGCGCGTAGCCATGGCCGGTAAACGAAGCCACACCGTCATAAGGCACATATTCTCTGAAATCAGCATGCAACATGGTGCCTTTGTCAAAAATTAAACCATAAAATGCACTATCTAAAATATTTCCCAAAGCACCTGCCAAAATTAGAGATACAGAAAAAATAAATCCAGGATGCTCCTGCCTTTTAATGATGTGACGGATGTAAAAAGCACCACCAATGCAGGCCAGAATTCTAAAAACACTCAGCATCAGTTTTCCCCATTCTCCCCCAAACTCAAAACCAAAAGCCATGCCCGGGTTTTCGGTAAAATGAATGATGCACCAGTCGGTAAGCCTTCCCACTTCTCCCAAAGGATAGTTTAGCTTAATGTAAATCTTGATGCATTGGTCAATAAGCAAAACAAGAAAAAGGGTAATAAAAGGTATTCTATAGCGTTTCAACATGCTTTAATAAAGGATTGTAAAGATAAAGTTTTAGGTGTGTTTACCATAAATAAAAATGCTTTTGACTTGTTTAATTTTGTTATTACCCGGAATTAAAGAACCTTCACCTTAGTGCCATTTTTATTTGCCTTAAAAGCCTTTACTGGCTGCATATATAAAAACTGAGCTGAGTAATTGGGTTAAATTTGCCGGTAGATGAATTTTTATCCCGCTGAAAATGAAGCATATAAAAATAAATTTGGCATTTTACCAACCTTTGCCCCTTTTTTGGGATATTGCATTGGTGCGGAACTACTATAACATGACCATAGAGCCAAAACTCATAGAAGATTGCATTAAGGGAAAAAGAAGCTCTCAAAACGAACTTTATAAATTAACCTACCGCTACCTTATGAGTATTTGCATTCGCTACACCCACAATCAGGACCGTGCCAACGAAACCCTTAACCTCGGTTTTTTTAAAATTTTAAAATACCTCAACACCTATCGTACCAACGAACCCTTTAAACCTTGGATAAGAAAGGTGATGATAAACACCCTTATTAAAGAATACAAAAAAGAAAAATCACAAAAACTAAATCTGGTTTATGTGGAAGATTACCACGATTCCGAAAAATATTCGGAACTTAATTCGATAATGGACAAAATAAATTCGGAACAAATTTACAAGTTCATTGCCATGTTGCCCCCGGCCAGCAGGCAGGTATTTAACCTTTATTTTATTGATGGCTACAAGCACCGCGAAATTGCTGACATGCTCGACTTTTCGGAAGGCACTTCCAAATGGCACCTCAACTCGGCCCGCGAAAAATTAAAAGAAATGATACTCAGGCACGTAAACTCCGAAGAATTAAACGTACAAAAGGCACTAAATACTCATGAATAACGAAGAAAAATTTAAACACAAACTAAAGGACCTCCTGGACGAACAGGATTTTCCTTACAGCCCCGCAAACTGGGACAAAGCCAGTGCGGTGTTGGATAAGGAAGATAAGCGGAAACGCAGATTTCTGTTTTGGTTATTTACCGGTTTAGGTGTTGGCCTAAGCCTGTTCGGCATTTTGTTTTATATGAATAACTCAAAAGCCGCAACTGCCAACACTATTAAAAAAAATACCGACAGCACACTGGCTGTGGCAGACAAACATCCAAACCAGATGATGCCGCCTGCTAATAGTTCGAAGGATGAACCTGAAAAAACAAATCCAGACCCGCAAACACCTCCATCCAAAACAAAGGCCTCAAATGCCGGCGTTGCGCCTGTACAACAACCCATGTTAAACGCAACACCACAACCAATAACTAAAAACACAAAACCGGAAACAGTAACAGCCCACAATAGCGGCTTGGCAACAGCCCCCACTATAATGCAAGCCAATGCTCAACCAAGCAATACAAAAAAAATCAAAAACAATCCTCCCAAAACATTCAATGAAAATAACGCTACAATAGTTGCCACAAAAACCAATAATGAAACAACTAAGTCAACGCCTAAACCCGACACCTTGTTGCAAACAAAAACCGGAGTACCTGCCTCACCCGAAGCGCCAATCGCAACAGGATTGCCAGGCAGCACCCCTTCGGTTTCCTCAAACAATCAGGCAAGCGTGGCAACAAGTGAACCTGAAAATTCGCCTACCCAAATAGTGGTTGAAGAAAAAGAACCAACACCTTCACCAAAAAACAATGCCACGCTCATTTCCGAATTGCCCCTTCCACAAACCATTCCTGCCAATCACTTTTTTTATGTAGAAGCAGGCGCCTACTATAACACAGGCTGGACAATTAATAGCGACAAAGAAGCTGCCGCTGTTAATCCCATGGCAGGTATTACTTATTTTACAG
>JADLED010000228.1 GCA_020846335.1 Bacteroidia bacterium | reverse complement strand
TGTTGCCATTAATTTAAGTGGATCGAAAAGCATCAGCAACCGTTTGCTTCTGCTTAATAAAATTTTAAAGGCTGGCTGGACTTTTGAAAACCTTTCTGATTCGGAAGACACACAACTACTTAAACTGGCTTTGGAAAAAATTACCAGCAACAAAACTTCGGTAATTGATGTGAACCACGCCGGAACTGACTTTCGTTTCCTAACGGCCTTGTTAGCCATTACAGAAGGGCCTTGGGTATTAACCGGCTCTGAACGATTAAAAGAACGCCCAATAGGCCCGTTGGTAACGGCACTCCAAAATTTAGGAGCCAACATTTGTTATCTTGAAAAAAACGGCTACCCCCCACTTGAAATAGCAGGTAAGGAATTAAGCGGTGGCTCAACCAGCATCGACGCCGGTATTAGCAGTCAGTTTGTTTCGGCCCTTCTCCTAATTGCGCCATCACTTAAAAACGGACTCAGTCTTCACATAAAAGGCAAAATGGTTTCTGAACCTTATCTTGAAATGACCATTGGTTTAATGAAACTTTTCGGCATTGAAATTGAACGCCCCTTAACCGGCTTCCATGTTTCGCATCAGGCAGCAACTTCGGTTAACCAAACATTTTATGTAGAACCCGACTGGTCATCGGCCTCCTATTGGTATAGCATTTGTGCACTTTCAAAGAATTGCCGTGTTTTTTTAAAAGGCCTCGCTGCAAACAGCTTACAGGCCGACTCGGTGCTGCCAAAACTATACGAAGCACTTGGTGTTAAAACCGAATTTAAAAATAATGGCGTTGAAATTTTTTCACAGCCCATTAATTGTTCTTTTTTTGAATACGATTTTACTTCCTGCCCCGACATTGCACAAACCCTGGCGGTCAGTTGTTTCGGGCTGGGCATTGGTTGTAAACTTATGGGTCTTAAAACTCTTCGGATAAAAGAAACCGATCGCATTGCCGCCTTAAAAACCGAACTTGAAAAGCTGGGCGCCAAAGTGGAAGCCGGTGAAGACTGGCTGGCCATCCCTGCAACACAAAATAGTTCCATTCAAAAAAATCAGGTACTTGAAACTTACCACGACCACCGCATGGCCATGAGTTTTGCCCCCCTTGCTCTTTGCATCCCGGGGCTACACATCGGCAATCCTGAAGTGGTAAACAAGTCGTACCCGGCCTTTTGGGCCGATTTGAAAAGCGCCGGTTTTAGTGTAAATTTGCAGCCCTGATGGCATTTTTCGCATCCAATAAAAATAAGACTGAAGGCACCGAGATGTCTTTTCTGCAACACCTTGAGGAACTGCGTTGGCACCTGTTTCGCAGCGCCCTGGTGGTGGTATTGGTGGGCGTGGCCGCTTTTTGCTACAACGATTTTGTGTTTGATACCGTTATTTTTGGCCCCTTGCGTCAGGATTTTATTACCTACAAAGTGTTATGCAGTTTGGGTCATAAAATAGGTGCGGGTGATGTGATGTGTATGACCATTAAACCACAGCACCTTCAAACGCTCAGCGCATCGGAACAGTTTTTTAACCACATGTGGATTGCTTTTTTAGCAGGCATTATTCTTGGCTTTCCGGTTATTTTGTGGGAGCTCTGGAAGTTTGTTCGTCCCGCACTTAAAAATCAGGAAGTGGGTCCTGTTAAAATATTTGTTGTAATTGCATTTATGCTCTTTTTGGTTGGAATTTTCTTCGGCTACTTCCTGCTCTTTCCAATGAGTTATAATTTTTTGGTTAACTACCAGGTGTCTTCCAGCGGCATTGTGCAAACCCAAAATACCTTTGATGATTACATTTCATTAATCAGCACCATGACTTTGGTTTCGGGAATTATTTTTGAAATGCCTATTCTGGTTTATTTTCTCACACGCATGACCTTAATTACACCGCAATTTATGCGCAAATACCGCAAACATGCTGTCATCATTATCTTAATTACCGCCGCTGTGGTTACACCAAGCCCTGATGTTACCTCGCAAATGGTGGTGGCGGTGCCCATGTATCTGCTCTACGAAATGAGTGTATTTGTTTCGGTGTGGGTAATTAAAAAACACAAACTGGCTTAATATTTTTTTATGAGTAATTCAGTAAAAGAGTTTAACGACTACCGTGCTAAAATGAACGAGGTGATTTTAAGCAAGGACAATCTGGTGATTAAGCGTTTGTTTAATCTCGACACACAAACTTATAGTGAAGGTGCTTTGAACATAAAAACCAAAGAAATGCTGGGATTAGTGGCCAGCATGGTGTTGCGTTGCGACGACTGTATTAAATACCATTTGGAAAAATGTTTTGAACAGGGTTGCAGCACCGAAGAAATTTATGAAGTGTTTGCCGTAGCCAATATTGTTGGCGGCACCATTGTTATTCCACACACGCGCCGGGGTGCCGAATTTTGGGAAGAGTTAATTCAGAAATAAATTCTTTCCGCCTACTCTCTTTTAAATTCCAACATCAACGTTTCTACTCTTTGTGTCGTTCCCCATTCATAATGGCAAAAATGTGCAGTAGCGATGGGAACAAAGCGTCCATGGTTTCGGCAGCGCCTTTGGTTGAACCCGGAATGGCAAGCACCAGTGTATCGCCTTTCATACCTGCAATGCCGCGCGATAACATGGCATAGGGTGTGCGGTTTTGTCCGTAATTTCTGGCGGCTTCCATCACACCCGGAATCTCTCTGTCGAGCAGGGGCTTTATGGCTTCAGGGCTCACATCGCGTTTAGAAAGGCCGGTGCCACCTGTAAAAATAACAAGGTCGTTTTGTTGTTCGCAAAACTTTAGCAGCGTGTTTTGTATGATATCTTGTTCATCCGGAATAATTGAGTACTCACTTATTTTAACCCCACACTTTTCCAGTTTCTCTATCACGGCTTTTCCGGCCTTGTCTTCTTTTTTTCCTTTGGAAATACTGTCGGAACACACCACCACCGCCGCTTTTAGTGTTCTGTTAAAGGTGTCTTTTTTGTCAGTCTTCCCACCTTTTTTCTCCAGCAAACGTATGTTGGCAATTTCAATTCCCTTGTCAATTGGTTTAAGCATGTCGTACATGGTAAGTGCCACCACCGATACGCCGTGCATGGCTTCCACTTCAACACCGGTTTTGTAAATGGTACGCACTTCCAATTGAATGTTGATTTCCAAACCGGTGATGTCGAAATTTACTGCGGTGTATTCTATCGGTATGGGATGACAATCGGGAATCATATCGCTGGTGCGCTTAACTGCAAACAATCCGGCGGTTTTAGCCATTTCAAACACATCGCCTTTTGGTACCAATTTGTTTTTAATGGCATCTATTGTTTCCTGTTTGCTCACTTTAACGGTGGCAATGGCTTTGGCAATGCGCAGGGTGTTTGATTTGTGTGTGATATCGACCATAATTTACTTTCTAATGATTTTTTTTCCAACTGTGCGATTCGTCTTCAAAAATTTCTTTGCCCCAAACAGGTACATCTTTTTTAATTTCCTCCACTATGTCGCGGCAGGCGTCAAAGGCCGGTGCCCGGTGTTTAGACGACACAAACACATACAAACAAATTTCGCCTGCCTGAACCATACCCAAACTGTGATAAATGTGCATACACACCAAATCATGCTTTGCAAAGGCGGCTTCGCGAATTTGATAAAAACTCTCTTCGGCCATTTCGTTGTAAGCTGTGTAATCAATAGCAGCCACCCTTTTTCCCTCCATTTCATCGCTACGAACCTGGCCCATAAATATGGCGTGCCCACCTATATTTGTTTTGCTGCTGTGTTTGGCAATGCTGTTGGCAATAAATTCAGGACTTATAGGTCCATTCACCAACACGGTATGTCGTTTTTTTTCTGTCATTTATTCGTCAAATAATTTAAACTGTTTTTTCCAGGCCCAAATGCCACCTGCCAGTGAGTGCAGGTTTAATTCAGGATGCCTTTGCTTTAAATTCCGAGCCATTGCAGTGCTTCTTGCACCGGTATTACAAAACAAAACTATTTCTTTTTGTAAAATTTCTTTAGGAAATGCATTGTAAAGCTCTGCTATGGTAATGTTGAGGTGTTGAAACTGATTTACTTTTGGCAATTCGTGTTTTTCGCGAATGTCTATAACTACAACGTTCTCCTTTGTTCTGAGTGTTTCAAATTCTTCGGGACTTAATTCAGAAACTTTGTAATGTGCTGAACAAAAGAATGCGTAATCAAAACTTTCAATTTCATCCGACGAAAGAAAAGTTAATTTTTTAAGCGATGGCGTAATTTCTGTGTCGTAAAACGAATTGTGGAGTGCATTGTAGGTGATGATTTTGTTGGTTAAAGGTTGCCCAATGCCTGTGATGATTTTAATGGCTTCGGTTGCCTGCATCACACCAATTATGCCGGGTATTACGCCCAACACACCTACTTCGTTACATGAGGCAAGCGCGTTGGGTTGCGGTGGTTCGGGAAATAAATCACGGTAATCTGTAACGGTTTTTGTTTTTTTATCGGGTACATTAAAAACACCCACCTGCCCTTCGAAGCGGAGCACAGCCCCATAAACAAGCGGCAAACCATGCACCACACAACAATCGTTTACGAGGTAGCGTGTGGCGAAATTATCAGATCCATCAATCACCAAATCAAAATCGATCATGACTTTGGTAATGTTTTGATTGGTTAAGTGAAACGCAAATACTTCCACTTCGATGCTACTGTTAAGTGCTGTAATTTTTTCGGCAGCACAGGTGGCTTTGTTTTTTCCAATATCACTTTCGTTGTATAAAATTTGTCGTTGTAGATTACTTAATTCCACCACATCGCCATCGGCAATTCCAATTCGTCCAACTCCCGCCGCAGCAAGGTATTGAAGGGCCGGACAGCCCAGACCTCCGGCGCCAATTACCAACACCGACGATTTGAGCAGCTTTTCCTGTGCAGCCGGGCCGAACTCGTTTAAGAGCAATTGTCGTAGGTAGCGTTGGTATTTTGGTTTAGAGTCCATTTTGTTTTTTATCCTCCCGAAAAAGGTGGCAATAGAGCCACGGTATCACCATCAGAAATTTGAACGGAATTTTGATTAATTTTTTTATTCACGGCCACACGATAATTAATGACTGCCAATAACGGAAATCTTTGTTGCAATTGGTTAATCAATTCGTTAGTGTTTTGAGCTGAGTGCCAGCTTAATTCTGTAGCATTGACAAGCTCGCTCAGTTGACCAAATACCAGAATTTTAATTTCAGGGTTTCTGTTTCCGAGGGCTTTTTGCAAATCTTCGACAGTGTTAATATTGCTAAACAACCGATCGGAGAAAGCGGGGTGGCCATCCACATTTAATTCGAGTGTATTAAAATGGCTGAACAATGTCTGCAATTTGAAAGTGTTGTTAGTCAATAGTTCTTCCCACTTCGCCCGGCAGTTAGTTGAGTAAACACTTAGCATTGGTTCGAGTTTTTTTTTAAAAACCGGCACAACAATGTCCTTGTCAATGGTGTTTTCTAAAAGCGATGCGATGGCGGCAGTGCTCACAAAAGGCATATCGCAACTTAATATCACCAGCTTGTCTGCCTTGCTGTGCGCCAGTGCCGCATGAATTCCGCCGGCAGGACCGGCATCTTTAATAACATCGGGTATTACTTCCAAACCAAACTGTTGGTACTCCGGATTATTTGAAACAATCACCAGTTTTTGTACCAACGGCTTCACCTGCTCTATCACAAGCTCCACAATTTTTTTGTCACCCAAAAGCAGGAGTCCTTTGTCGCTGCCCATTCTTGAGCTTTTGCCGCCGGCCAGTATGTAGGCATGTATGGTTTGATTGTTATTCACGGTTCAGGTAAGCATTAGTTTTACGGAGGCAATCAAAAGTACAAAAGCCAGTAGTTTTTTAAGCAATTGGTTATTAAATTTTTTGGCGCCAAAATAAGCACCGGCCAATCCACCACAAATGGCAATTATACCCATTGTTAACACGGTTGTTCCGGCATCAAATCCATTTAAGTACAAACCCGCCAGGCCTGCCAAAGAATTTACAAGTATAAACAATGCCGACACGGCGGCTGTTTGTTTCATGTTCGCCCAATTTAAAAGTACAATAACAGGGCTTAAAATTATTCCGCCGCCAATACCTATCATGCCCGAAAACAAACCAATGCAACCACCTATGATAAGGGCAATGCTTGTGTTTTGTTTTATTTCGAGTGCTTTGGTGCGGATGTTAATGCCTGAAAGTTTAACCACCGAAATCAACAGCAGCACCGCCAGTATTTTTTTATAGACACCCGCATCAACGCTTATAAAACCACCCACAAAAGCGGCAGGAACCGATGCCAACGCAAATGGCCAAAACACCTCCCACTTAAAATGCCCGCCACGGTAGTATTGAATAAACGCAATTAGTGAAACCACAATGTTGAGCAACAGCGCGGTGGGACGCATGGTTTCGGGTGCAAAGGAGAAAAAACTCATCAGTGCCAGATAACCACTGGCGCCGCCGTGACCCACCGAAGCGTAAAGAAACGCGATTACCAGTAACAGAATATAAAACAGCACTATTTGATTTTCCATCTTAGGCTTTCACTCAATTATGTTTGTTAATTAAATGAACTTCCACTAAGTCCCCTTTTTCAAAGTTGCTTTTATCTTCTTCCAATTCAATAATACAATCGGCTACAACAAAGGAGTTCATCAGGTACGATTCCTGTCCGTTAAGCGGCAAAACTTCAGTACCCGAAAGTTTGCCTTTAAGAAAATGTGTGAGTCCTGCCTTTTTTGAATAAGGGGCTGCCAAAGGAAGAACTATGTTTTTTCTGTTCTCTTCTTCACGCCCCATTAATTTATTTAGCAATGGCTGAATGTACTCATAAAAGCAGGTGAGCACAGCAGCAGGATTACCGGGCAATCCAAATACCAGGGTGTTGTTCCGTTTCCCAAAATATAGTGGTTTACCGGGCTTTTGTTTTACTTTATGAAAAATGCAGGTTGCACCACAGTTCGCCAGGGCACGGTCCACAAAATCATAATCGCCCACCGACACACCACCCGAAAGTATAAGCACATCGCAATTACTGAGCTGATGTTGTATTAATTGCGTGAGTTGTACCTGATTGTCATCGCACCATAAAATGTTTGAAGGCTTAATTCCAGTTTCGAGTAATGCGGCATTTAAACTGTAGGAATTGCTTTCATAAATTTTTCCGGGCGTAAGTTCATTCCCCGGTGGTGTTAACTCCTTACCGGTATTAATGATACACACCTTGGGTGGCGAAAAAACAGGTACTTTCTGAAAACCAAGTCCTGCCAAATACCCCGCCACTCCGGGGCTTATTACAGTTCCTTTTTTTAAGGCGAGACTGCCTTGTTCTGTTTGAGAGCCGGATAAACGCACGTTGAGTCCTTGCCTAATTTGTTCGTCTTCAATAAAAAGTTGTTTTCCATCCACTCTCACTTTTTCCTGCATGACCACCGTGTCGTAATTTTTTGGAATCGGAGCTCCGGTATAAATTCGAACGGCTGTATTAACCTCGTAATCATCTGTGCCAATGGCACCCGCCTGAATTTCGTCAACTATTGCAAGGGCTTCGTTTTTTTTCCAATCCAAAAACCGAAAGGCATAACCATCCATGGCCGATTGATGAAAAGGTGGCACGTTTATGGGTGAATACACATCTTCCGCCAAAACATAATTGCCGGCATCGTACAAAGACATGTTTTTCTTAATTGCTTCTATGGCATTGCCGTATATTAACTGCCTGGCTTCTTTAACCGAAATCATTTTTTTTAACGCTTAAAAGCGAGCAATGAATTTAAGGATTTCTATGGAACCGAAATTTTTATTAGTTAACTTTCATTTTCGCATTTCTTTTTATATTCGTGTTAGTATGGCAAATAAAGACGAACGCATTACCGCCTACATTTTGAAGTCGGCCGATTTTGCAAAACCAGTTTTAGAACATTTCAGAAAAACAGTGCACAGTGTGTGCCCCAAGGTGGAAGAAAAAATAAAATGGGGCATGCCGCATTTTGATTACAACGGTGCGCCAATGTGTCACATGGCTTCGTTTAAACAGCATTGTGCGATTGGCTTTTGGAAGGCAGCGCTGATGAAAGATTCGGAGAGGTTGGTTGGAATGGCAAAGAGCGAAGAGGCGATGGGCCATTTGGGGAAAATTACTTCGCTTAAAGATTTGCCAAAGGACAGTGTGCTTAAAAATTACATTAAGGATGCTATGAAGCTGAATGACGCCGGCATTAAACTTCCGGCCCGAAAAAAAGCGGTTGCAAAAGAAATCGAAGTGCCTGATTATTTTAAAAAAGTGTTGGCAGAAAATAAAAAAGCCCTGCAAACTTTTGAAGCCTTTAGTGCCAGCCACCGCAAAGAATACCTGCAATGGATTACCGAAGCCAAAACTGAGGAAACACGCATTAAAAGAATGGTTACCGCGATTGAATGGCTGAATGAAGGTAAAAACCGACATTGGAAATACAAATAAGGCAAACCCGCATTTTGATTTGGCTTAAATAGTTACTACCTTTAAATAAAGCACCTCAGTTATGGCTTCTTCCAAAAAAACAAAGTCATCCGAAAGTTTAAGCTCACTTAATTCTGAATTAGAACAAAGTCACTCTGAACTATTACAAATTTTTGAATTATCATCTATTGGTATGGCCATGGTGTCGCCCAATGGAAAATGGATAAATGCCAACAAACACCTGAGCGAGATTTTGGGCTACAGTGTAAAGGAATTGCTAAGCATGAATTTTAATGACATTACGCATCCCGAAGATCAGGCTATTGGCACCGATAAAATACGGGAAGTACTGGAAGGAAAAATAGAGCAATTTGAAATAGAAAAAAGGTATTTTCATAAAAGCGGAAGAATTATCCATGTTGCCATCAACTCCTCACTAATCAGGCATCTTGATGGTAGTCCAAAATATTTTATTTCGCAAACCAAAGACATTACCGCATTTAAAAATTCGTTGGAGGCACTGCGTGTGAGCGAAGAAAAACTACGTTTGCTTTTTGAAAACGCACCGGTAGGTATTACTCATTTTGACAGTAATGGCAACATTACCATGGCCAACCAAACCATTGCCGATATGCTTGGTTCGAGCGTAGAAAAAATTCTTGCTATAAATACACGCACCAACATTGCCAACAATAAACAACGTGAGGCTTTTGAGGCGGCACTTAACGGTAAAATTGGTCATTTTGAAGGCGAATACACTTCCATTACCGGCGGTAAAACTTCCTACCTTAAGGCCATTTACGCACCCCTGTTCGACAAAGAAAAAAAAGTGGGTGGTGGCATTGGTATTACCGAAAATATTACCGAGGGCAAACTTCAGGAAAAAAAACTCATTCAATCGCTGCACGAAAAAGAACTGTTGCTCAAAGAGGTGTATCACAGGGTTAAGAACAACTTGCAAACCATCATCAGTTTAATAAACATACAAATAAACGAAGCCTCAAACGAAGAACTGATTGATGGAATGCAGGAAATAAAGAACCGATTATTTGCCATGGCCAAGGTACACGAAGTGCTTTGTAAATCCGAAACATTTGTTTCAATATCGCTAACTAGCTACATAACCGACCTTTTGGATAATCTTCTTCATCCTCAGGTTAAGTATAATCTCAACATTGCAACTGAGGTAACACTTAATGTAGATCAAACCAATTCTTTAGGCATTATAATAAACGAACTTATTACCAACTCCATAAAACATAATCTTGGACACGATGTTATCATTTCTCTAAATTTTGAGCTGATGGAAGAAAACAAAATGCGGCTTAATTACCTGGATAATGGCATCGGTATTACCAATTCAAAGGGACTCATCTCAAGTTCGTTGGGCATGAATTTGATAAGTTTACTGGCAGAAGACCAACTGGATGGCAGACTGACTTTGCTGGATGACACAGGCTTTCACATTCTGCTTGAGTTTGAAGTTCAGCATTAAAACTATGCCTTTACTTAGTTTGCAAAAAACATTCCAAAGCATCACGGTGGCATTGGCCCGGTGTAATTTAAACAAGGCACATCCCCTTCAATAAAACATTTGTGATGAAAATTAAATTCCAGTCCGTCAATGTTTTTATCCTTAATTTCAAGCACAAAGTAGGCCTTACTCCACCATTCTTT
>JADLED010000227.1 GCA_020846335.1 Bacteroidia bacterium | reverse complement strand
TATTGTAACATGAAGGGTTTATTAAATTACCCTGGCAATCTTTTAAATTGACTTTAAATCCTGTGTTTTCACAGCAATAATGCCATCCATTCTCCCAATAACCTGCAACAGCAAATTGAAACAAGGTGTTGTTTGGACTCACAGTAAAAGTGGTGCTCATCCTTACTTCGGCACTGTTGGTAATGGCTCCGTTTAACTTGGCTATTTTTGTACCCCCCAATGGGGAGTTAGCAATGGTGCCAACGCCTGAAAAACTTAAAATGGGGGTAGCAACAATCGAAAACTCAGAGCTTCCGGCATTCCAAACGGTTGAAGTACTACACGAAGAAAACGTTCTGCTGCTTACACTCCATCCGGGCACTGCATTGGCCGTGGTATAGGCGCCAACAGCACTTGCTTCAAAATCAATGTTGGTGTAAGGACTACTGGACTGACTCCAAATATTGGCTGTAAAAAAAAGAAGGAGATAAAATATGAAATTTCTTTCCAGCATATTTCTTGCTTAAATTTAAGCGAACATGCAGGCGAAAGAAATTCCTTCACTCATTGCCAACGGCTTTCTGATAATTGAAACCAACTTGGTTAAATTTTCACTCAATGAAAGCAGGAACTCACTCCTTCATTCGAAAAAGGAGTGATTAATTATTTAATAAACTAAGTGTATTTGATTTGGAGAAAACAAACTACTTAATCGCTTTCAAACTTAAATCCAGACTTTTGATGTGGTGTGTTAAAGCGCCTATCGAAATAAAATTAACACCGCATTTAGCATAAGCCGCAATATTGCTCTCGTTAATACCACCCGACGATTCCACTTCCACTTTGCCACCAATAAGTTTAACGGCTTGTCTGGTTAATTCAGGACTGTAATTATCCAGCATAATGCGTTGCACCCCGCCATGAGCAAGTACTTTTTTCACGTCTTCCAGTCCACGTGTTTCCACCTCAATGCCCAACTTTTTGCGTTTGCTTTTTAAATACCCATTTGCCGCATCAATGGCTTCTAGTATGCCACCTGCAAAATCAATGTGATTGTCTTTAATCAAAATCATGTCGTAAAGGCCATAACGGTGGTTAGAACCGCCACCAATTACCACGGCCCACTTTTCAAAAAAACGAAAGCCCGGTGTGGTTTTTCGGGTATCAATTACCCTTGCCTTTGTGCCTTTGCACAATTGCTGCAACATGGCTGTTTTGGTAGCAATGCCGCTCATGCGTTGCATGATGTTTAACACCAATCGTTCGAGCGTTAACAGCGTGCGCGTATTTCCTTCCACCACAAAAGCTACCTGACCCTTTTTTACGCGGTCGCCATCCTTCAATTTAAAATCCACCTTTAGTTTTGCATCCACCAATTTAAAAATGCGTTTGGCCACTTCCAGTCCGGCAATAATGCCGTCTTCTTTTACCAACAGGTGCATTTTACCCTTGTGTAGCGCCGGTATGGTTGAAAGCGAGGTGTGATCGCCATCGCCCACGTCTTCTTTTAAAGCATCAAAAATAAATTGTTGGAAGTCGAATTGCTTCGCGTGAAGTTTAATAAAATCACTCATTATCGGGCTCAATGCGGAACTGAGAAATCAAATTCCTTTTTATCAAAATTGAAACGCGGTACTTTACATTGGCTGTTTCCAGCGTACCGGTAATGTATTGTGCGGTATTATTAATGGTACTCACATGGGTAGAGCCAAAACTTTTTACCGGGTGTTTTTCAAAAAAATATTTAATGTTGGCTTCGGCCTGCGAGCGGCTTAAAATATCTTCCTGATTAATAATTTTAATGGATACCTTTTCATCAAAGTATTTTACCAGCTCCGACGATTTGCCCTGTTTAATGGCTGCAATAATTTCATCGCTCACATCCGTTACCCCAAAAAAGAGGCTAAACAAAAAGTAGAATATGTGAATGGTCAGTTTCATTTCTTCCTTACAAATTTAATTAATTTTTGCAACTTTATCGCATGAAGATTCTCTTGCTCCAGATCGATAAAACGCAGGACAGTTACCTCAACGAGGGCATCGATAATTATGCCAAACGCTTGGGCAACTACACCCTGTTTGAAATGCTGACAATTAATGTGCCAAAAAACGTGCGGCAACGGAGCTTTGCCGAGCAAAAACTCGAGGAAGCCAGGCTGATTTTAAAAACCATTCAGCCCGACGATGTGTTGGTTTTGTTGGATGAAAACGGAAAAGAATACAATTCGGTTGACTTTTCGAAATTTATTGTACAAAAACAAAACGCTTCGGTAAAACGGCTGGTTTTCTTAATTGGCGGGCCTTTTGGCTTCGATGCACAGGTGTATCAACGGGCTAATTCAAAGGTAGCTTTGTCGCAAATGACCTTTTCGCACCAAATGGTAAGGCTGTTTTTTGTGGAGCAACTTTACCGCGCTTTTACCATTATTAAAGGCGAAAAGTACCACCACATTTAGCTGTTAAAAATCTTTAATTCACTTTTGTTACCTAATTGGACTTTTGTTTTGTTAGCTTATGGTGGCATTAATCTCGACTATTTACGCAAACACCAGCCATTTGCACTTTTCGCTACTACATAATAATAGCGGCATTTACTTTATATTTTTGCTAACTTCGGTAATTGTAAATTAGTTTCGTCTTAATGTTAAATTTAAACCTCTGGAATAAAATCTCTTC
>JADLED010000226.1 GCA_020846335.1 Bacteroidia bacterium | reverse complement strand
TTTCAAAATCAATGCCCCTGGTATTGCTTTCTGTTTTTGGGCTTGAAGTGTTATCTGGTGCCGAATAGTCTTTGTAATCCGAAGGGTTCATCACGGCGGGACTCACAAATCCGCGGTACCAGGTGTTCATTGGTTCTTTCTGACGAATGTCCTGCAATGGCGGCAGCTCGCTTACTTTAATAAAGTCGTTAACATTGTAATAATACCTTTCGGCTACATGGGTGGCGGCAGGGTTAATGCTTTGTTCGGTAATGTTGCGGTCGTAATTGGTAACCGGGCGACTCTTAAAATAGTAGCGGTAATGTTCGGTGGTGTCAACAAATGCAATGCTGCTGTCGAACTCCGCCAGATACCGGTTGTTGATGCCGTTTTTATCACTCAGATAAGTGATGTAATTATCTGTGTAGGCCTGTGGATAGGTTTCATTTACATCGGGCGTGTTGCTAATTCGTACAAGCACCTTGCTGGTAAATGGATACGGTGCCATAAACAAATCCATGTTGCGGTTAAATTTCACAAAATACCGGGCATCGTCGGTGGCTTTAATGGTATCGTTTAAGCGGTTACTCTCAAACACCACCTGCTTGCCCTTTTTTATAAACACCGGATTTTGATCGTCCCAAATATCGTTGCTTAATTGTTCGATTCCACCTGTATTAATGCCAAACACAAACACATCACTTTGTCCCTTGGCTTTTTTAACGGCACTAAACACCATTTTTTTTCCATCGGGACTATAATTCATGCTGTTAATTTTTTCAAAGCCGGCCAAAGGACGTTTCACCACTTCCTTGCTTTCGAAATTATAAATGTGCAGCACCAGTTCGCCTTTGTTCACGTAAATCATCGAAACAATGTCGCCGTTGGGATGCCATGCTATGAGCGGGTAATTGTAATCTTCCAACTGCTCCACCTTTGGCCCCAGTTTTAATAAGAGTGTGCTGCCTTTGGTTTTGGTGTTTTTGCAAAACACTTTTATCTGATTTAATTCGTTGCAGGCGTAGGCAATTTTTTCGCCGTCGGGACTGAGTTTTACCTGATAAAAATGTTGCGAACTTTTGTACCGGCGAAGTGCACTGTTATCCAACACAAAAGGCGATTTGCGGGTAGAGTCTCTGAACATAAAAATCCGGCGTTGGTAGGATTCGTAAAAATCGTACACCAGATTATCGAGTGTAACTCCGAGGGTGCTTACAAAGGCGTTGTCGAGACTGCGGGTAACGCGGGTCATGTAAAGAATGTTGGGTATCATGCTTTCGCCATAGGTAGAAACCACAAAATACCAGAGCGCGTGGCCCGAGTTGGCGGCCTGCCTGCCGGTAAGGCGGTTAAAGGAACTAAAGGATTCACTTTTAAGCCCGTCGTACATAATATTGTCGTTGGTGGTGGTCCAACCTTCCGACAGGTATTTTACAAGGCCCTGCGAATACCACTCAGGTATATACAGTAAGGTTGAATTGCGCACCATTTCGCGCACATTGCCGCCATAGAGTATTTTATTAACGAGCAGTTCGGCCAGTGCAGCACGAATTTGCTGATCGAGCTCGGCATGTGAGCCGTTGAAATAAACATTTATTTTATCGCCAATAATGCGGGTAACACCGCCAATGTTACTTTGTTCTTCGGAGCTAAGGCCCAGGTTGCTTTGTTTAAAATCATCCTGTGTGTTATAAACCAGTATGTTTATTTTTTCATCAATCTGGTAATCGAGGCGTTTTTCGAGAATGGCCATTTGTTTTGCCAAACTGGTTGAAACGTATTTGGCAATTTCGGTGCCGCCCTGATAGGAGTAAACGCGGTAACGTTCGTAGTCGAAATAGGTCCAAACAAATTCTTTGTATTGCACGCGGTTTTTACCAAAATCCATTTGGTGACCGTAGTTAAACTGGGCGCGGGCAAAAAGCGAGGCCAACAGCAGGAGGTATAGGGCGGAGCGTTTTATCAAAACGGTAAATTGTTGAACTTTAAAAGTACGTAATTTCTGCTGAAATATTGTGTTAATTGGTATAAAAAAGGTGAAGTGGGGATTTGCTTGGCTGAACAAAATAAATTGGCGAAGTAATGCCAGTTCTAATTGATTTTTTTGTTTTAAGACATTTTTATCGGGTGGGTTAATCTTCACCTTTAGTCATGGCTTCAATACAAGGCTGGTTATTAGCTTGGGGTGGGGCAAAGGCACTCATTTGCCGAAATTAAACAACAACAACAGGCTGTTTTGATTAAAAAAGCTTCAATTATAAGTGAACAAACTCACTCCAATAGTTTTATATCTCCCACCGCACTGCCGGCAATGCCTTTAATGGAGCCATAAAACTGCGTGGTGTTGAGCAGCACTTTGTCCAGTTGTTTTTCGCGTTCTTTCCAGATTTTTTCCATCTGAATTTTTTCACGGGTAATGCCGTCTTTCAGCGCCACAAAGCCTTCCATCACGGCTTCGATGTTTTGCCTGAACTCGGTGCCTGTTAAATAATTATACAATAATTGCATTTTGTCGCCCTTGTTTTCCTGGCTTACAATGGCCACGTGTATTTTTAGTAAACTGTCGCGCAACAAAAACGAAAGCGGCTTTACATCCGAAAAACGGCAAATCCAAACGCCGTCTTTAAAACCGAAAGCGTCCATATCTTTTGGCACTGCCTCCGTTACAATC
>JADLED010000225.1 GCA_020846335.1 Bacteroidia bacterium | reverse complement strand
AGATTGAGGTACGTAATATTTTCACCTCTGAGTTGGTTTCCAGGAAGTGTGCCCGTTGCGTCAATTAACAAGACTTTACGACCCTGCATGGCAAGTGCATTGGTTAAGTGTATGCTATGAAAGGCATGTTGCAGCGAACTGTCGTAGGAAGTGATGGCAATTTTAGATTTCGATTTTAAAATTCCTTTTATTTCGAGTTGTATCACTTCCTTTAAAAAATGTTGTTTTATTAAAGAAGGTTCGGTGATAAACGGAGTCGTTAAAGCAACAGGAATGGTTGATTTGTTTTCGAGGGTATAAACATCATTTACTTTTGCTTTGGCAAAGTGTACAAGATAAATGATAGTTACCGAACCAATAAACGACAGCAAAGCCGAAAAGATGATAATGATGGAACGGATAGGGGCAACCGGTGTTTTGGAAACAAGTGCCGGGGTTATTACCCGGTGAAAGGCCAGACGGGCTGATTGCACAATTTCAGCTTCTATTTTCTTCTCATTTAAAAAGTTATAAGAACTCTGATACAATTCAAAATCGCGGTTCATAACGTTTAGCATTCTTTCCTTTTCGGGCACGGAGGCAAAGGCACTTTCAGAAGACTCTATGTCATCGCTTAATTCTTCCAGTTTTATTTCGAGGTTGTCGCGGGTATTATGGATGCTCTCTATCAGGTAATCGCTAAGGTCTTTTATTTTGGCATCAATTACTTTTACTTTCTCATCGTTGGCTGTAAACGTAAGCAACAGATCTTTCTTTTCGGCTTGCAGTTTCTTGATGCTTTTCACCATTTCGGTTGATAACAAATCGGTAAAGGCTTCAAAATTGGGTGCAAGCGAAAGAAAATCACCTTTACCCTCATCAATATAATTGCACAATCTTTCAATGGCTTCAAGATTCATTTTCAAATTGGTTTCCTGAATTTTTAGTTGCGAAATTTTACGGAGTTCGGTTTCTGTTTCCTGGCGAAGGTTCACTATTTTTTTATTGTTGCGGTAATCTTCAATGCCAAGTTCCGAGTTCGAAAGTTTTCCACTTATATCGGTAATGCGATCATTCAAAAAATTAACAGTGCTGTTGGCCGCTTTGTATTTGCTTTCGATGTAATCGTAAATGTAATTTTGCGCAAGGCAGTTTACAAAAGCGGCTGCTTTTTCCGGAACTACGTTCCGAATGCTGATTCTGATAATTGGCACATCCTTGTCAACAGGCATTACATCAAGTTCTTTCAATATTTTTTGAATGAGTTTTTGTGTACTAAAAAATTCAACTTCGTAATTATCGGCAAGTTTAAAATCGGCCCTTGAATCCAACAACGAATCATTCAGCGATAAAAGAATGTGGCCGTATTTTATTTTCAAAGGTTTACCAAATGTTCCTTCATAGCTGGAATCCTGATTGTTTTCGGTTAATCGATACTGTTTATGGTTTAAAACAGTAATGCGGTATTTTTTATCATACCCTTTATCGCTATTTAATGAAACGGATGCCGTAAAGGGGCTGTTGTGGTAGAGTTCCACCGAACGCACATCTCCCACCCTGAATATTTCGGTATTAAAGTCAAGTTGTTTAAGGGTTCGCTCAATCAGGATATTTGATTTCAGAACTTCAATTTCGGTGGCAATTTTATTGGAGCTGGCAAACACATCCAGATTTTTAAAAAGATTGCTGGCTGGTACTCCTTCATTTATATCGGCGAGCTTTAGTTTAGCGGTGCTCTCGTAAACAGGACTTACGTAGCTCAGGTATTTTTTTGCAGCTACTACCGAAAACAATGTCACTAACACCACTATTGGGAGGCCTCTTAAAAAAGGTTTGAGTATTCTGAAATTGTCGTTCATCCTTAAAATAGTTTCAATAAAATGGCAGCAGCACTAATTGCGGTAGTAAACGGTATTATGGTGGATACCCGTTTGTCAAACGCCTTAAAGTTTTTAGACGGAACAATTACAATATCTCCAGGATGCAGCAGTATATTTCGATTCAGGTAATCATCGCTTTTTGTGAGATCAAAAGTGCATATTCTCACATTTAGCCCCTCCTGTCGGATTACTTTTATTTGTTTGAGGTTGGCATAAAAATCGTAGCCACCTGCTTTTCCAATCATTTCAAGCAAATGGTTGTGGTCTTTATCTACAATATAATTGCCCGGGGTTTTTAGTTCGCCTAATATTGAAATTTCTTTATTAAGTACGCGCACATCAAGTATGGGGTCAATTATCCATTTTTTTAATTTTAGGCGCAAGGTGTCTTTTAGTTGTGGAATGGTTTTGCCGGCAACATTAAGTGTTCCCAGTTTAGGAACCTCAATGTTGCCATTGGCATCCACCATCACCCATTTGCCGTACACTTCGTTTGAATTATAAATGCCGTAAACCGACCCAACGCTGAGTTCATCCTGTCCCCAAACGCTTATCGAAATTTTATCGTCGCTTTTAATGCGATATTGATACCCCGGCTGATAGGAGAATACCGAATCAATCAATTGTTGGCTGTTTAAGGTTTCTGAACCGCTCATCAGGTTTTGTGTTTTGCAGGAGCTAAGTAAAAGCACAACGGTTATGGCTATTAGTTGAATAATCGGGCGCATGTTATAGATAGGAAAAAAGTTTTTTTATAATACCGCTGTTATTCTTTTTAATCTCCTCCTGAATGAGTAAAATGCGCTGTATCACATTTTTAATTTTATACTCAACATCTTCGCCCTTGATGATGTAATCAAAAGCGCCATATTTTAATACCTGAATGGCCGTATTAATATTCTCTTGCCCCGAAATCATCACTATAAAAATGTTGGGATTGTAACGTTTCACTTTTTCGATTACTTCAAAGCCATTCATCACATCCATGTTATAATCCAATAAAATTATGTCGGGATTTTGGTGCAGGCTGTTAAGGCAATCAACACCGCTTTGAAATAAATGAATGTCGTTAAAGCCCATGTTCAGCAGATATTGCTCATAAATATTGAGGCTAAACACATCATCATCGGTGATAAATACTTTTAAATTT
>JADLED010000224.1 GCA_020846335.1 Bacteroidia bacterium | reverse complement strand
TGCCGGATGGATTGAATTTGGCTACATAAGCATCACTTAAATCTCCGCCAAAAACCGTTTGATGACTTCCGGATGTGGCAATAATCGTTCCGGTGGTTGATTCTGTGAATCCTACTATATAAGCGTTCCCTTGATTATCGCTTGCACAAGACCTTGAATCATCTTGATTGTTACCGCCATAATAAGACCCCCAAAGACGTATGGCAGGGTCAATCACAATAGCTTGATTCCTATCTACATCGGTAATGTCAAACCCGATAGATGTTCCCTCAAGAATCCATCGTGCTAGTAATTGTTTTTCCCCTTGAAAAACAAGCGGTGCCCCTTCTTCAATTACACCCAAAGGGGTGGTAAACCGCAAGGACCCTTCGGAAGTGATGGCAATATTTGTTGCGCCTGCTACTTCCATGCGAATTTGTTTATAATCCACTCCGGGCTTCACCACATAGTCGTATTTTAAACCATGGTCCTTTTGATAATAATGCAAATCAATGCCGGCATACAAATTCTTAAACCAAAGGGACTCATAACTTCGCACACCCAAGACTCCCTGTGGGCATGTTTTGAGATAATAATTGCCAAAGCCCTCTCTACACTTTTCAGCGGTTACTTCTAACAATGGATTCGCCCGAACCCATTGGATGTCGAGTCGGTAAACCGTTGTTTGGGCAGGAATTCTTTTGCTAAGTGTGTTGCGTTGTTTTGGTTCAGCGGTCAACATCTTATCTTTCCATCGGTCAACCCTGCTTAATTGATAACTAATGCCGTTTTTTTTTAAATGGTACACCATGCCATTTATTTGTCCGCTGTATAGCACATCCGGTCTTGCATGAGCATTTTGATCGCTTATCTGACCTTTGTTTTCGGTAAACGTTAAAGTTTCCGTTTTGCTCGAAGGAAGACTCGTTCCAGCTTTGTCATGGCTGTTCACTCCGGCACTCAGCCTGTAAAGTGCCATTGTGTGTATGAGTGTTATAATCCAAAAATGTTTCAACCCCTTCTAGATATTTAATTTATTGATGTCAAATTTATCTTATCAAATTTAATGGAATTTTCTTAATAATTAAATTCCTTCTACGCTACTTGGCTTCAAAAAAAGACCATGCTTTATTACTCTGCCTCAATCCGTAACATTAAAAAGAAAAACCATTATGAGCGAAAACGAATTTTGTTGATTAGATTTGCCCTGCAAATGATGCCATTACAATTGTAAGTAAAAAAGAAAGCGAAAGCCTTAAAATACAAATCAAAGACATAACTGGAAGAGTTGTTTTAACAAAGAATCTGAACACCAATAATATTTATGTTACCACTGACCTGCCATTAATTAATGGCGCTTATTTAATTTTAATATGTAACTCAACCAATAAGACTGTTATTAAAAAATTACTCATTGCAAAATAATAATAGTCGATTCATATCAATCAGGAAGGGTGTTTTTATTGTAAATATTTTATTACTTTCTCTTAGTGCAAAAGCACAAATTGCGAATTATGTGAGTAATAAGTTCATCCTCAAACTCCTTTTCTGGTCAATCAGAAATTACTTAATATGGTCTAAATTTAGTTGGATTTTTGTTTGAGGACTTCAATTGCAAGGATGCAAGAAAAAATTAAAGACCTGTGTATTTGCGAAAGGTCCTAATGACTGGCAATGAGCGAGGCCTGTTTTTTCGCTGATCGACCCCGCATTAGTGTGGCCCAAATGATTTTTTAATAAAAGATTAATTAACCGGTATTTAAGGAATTGATGCTATTTCAAATTAAAAGTACCATTCAATTCTAACCAAATAAACCTTTATAGGATAATAATAACTCAGTATATTCGTTATCTGTAAAATTTCTGAGAAACACACGTTCACATATTCTCCTTTTTCTGTTCAGTCTGCTGCTATTTGTATCAAAGGCGCAAACAGTGAGCATTTCGGGTCAGGTAAAAGGCACCGATGGCGAACCCGTAGAAGGGGTTACCATTGGCATAAAAGAAAATGCACGGATTACCACCATTTCTGACACCAAAGGCTACTATACACTTACTGTTGAAAGTGGCAAAACACTCACCATTGTTTTTCAGGATGTAAACCACGATCCCGTTTTTCACACCTTCGAAACCAAAACCGGAAACAACCTGCAATACTCCCCAACACTGGTTTTTAAACACGAGCTGTCGGGAGTTGAAATAACCGACACTTACATTCGTGCCGAAGAAGCAATTAAACTCAATGCCAAACTGTTTACGCAGTTGCCCATGGGTTCACAAAATCTCGAATCCTTAATAAAAACACAAATCGGCGTAAGCAGTAATAACGAACTTAGCAGCGGCTACAGCGTGCGCGGCGGTAATTACGACGAAAACCTGGTGTATGTAAACGACATTGAAGTGTACCGTCCGTTTTTGGTGCGCAGCGGCCAGCAGGAAGGCCTGAGCTTTGCCAACCCCAACATGGTGCAAAACCTGAGTTTTTCGGCCGGTGGTTTCGAAGCCCGCTACGGCGATAAACTCAGCAGTGTGCTCGACATTACTTACCGCAAACCCTTAAAATTCGGTGGTTCGGCATCGGCCAGTTTGTTGGGAGGAAATTTGCAGTTGGAAGGCATCAGCAAAAACCGTTTGGTGGCCTGGAACATTGGTGCCCGTTACCGCACCAACATTTACCTGCTCAATAGCCTCGATACAAAAGGCGAATACCGTCCTACGGCATCCGATGTGCAAAGTTTTTTAACTTTCGATGT
>JADLED010000223.1 GCA_020846335.1 Bacteroidia bacterium | reverse complement strand
TAGTAGGCATAGAAAAAAACTCTAAGTCTTAGAGTCTATGTGCCTATGTGGTTATGTGTGGAAAAACCACTATGAAAAAACTCAGTGTCTGGCGTCTCTGTGTTGAAAAAAAAAGGAATTTACGCAACAATAGAAACCCTTACGGCGTTGGCACCTTTAGGTCCCATTTCCACCTCAAAGCTTACTTTGTCTTTTTCTTTAACTGTACCGTTAACACTGTTGATGTGAAAGAAAATACTCTCCTGCGATTTTTCGTCGCGGATAAAGCCATAGCCTTTTTCGCCGTTAAAAAAAGTTACGTTTCCTTTGCGGATTAAATCTGCCGGATTTACTTCTTCCACCTTGCGGGCACCGAGTTGAATGTCGTCGAGATTGATGGCTTTGCGTTTTGCAGGATCGGGAGGTGTGGACGACAGCTTGCCATTTTCGTCAACATAAGCAATCATGTCTTCAAAGCTTTTGCCCTTGTTGTTGTTGGCTTTGCGTTCCAAACGCTTTTCTTCTTTTTCTTTGCGTTTTTTTAGTCGTTTATTCTCCCGTTCTTTTTTACTGTAGGTTTCCTGCGATTTCGCCATTTTTTTCTTTACAATTTTGAGTTCCTTATATAAGGAAGCTGTGAACTATAAAGGTAACAATTAAATCCGGGTATTTTTGCAGTATTTACACAGATAGTGCCTTTGCCTTTGATAAATTGACAATAATCATATTCTATACCTGCCAGTTGTGGTGGAATTATTTCAATTTAAAGGTTCCGAAGAGTGTTATCCTATATTAAGAAATACTATACGAGGCCGTTAAATTTAAACCATTAATCTGGGTAATTAATTACACAAAACCGTTTAATTCCGCAATTCCAAAGGCCAAAGCCAAAAAACCAAAGACGAAACCCTTTTTAATTGTTAATTACTTCGGTTAAACTTTTTGCAACTACTTCCTGCTTCTGCCGTATAAAATATCAGGCGGATTAATTAATTTTTTTGTTCTTATAACTAACGGTTCTTTAACCTCTTAAAATTTTATTGGCATGAAAACAAACTACACTCACCTCCAACAGCCAAACCTGAAATTATTTTACGAGTTCGCAAAAATGAACAACTCTGAAAAAACAAACATCTTACACAACAAAGCCGTGTTGTTAGATAACGACATTGAAAAAGAAGAAGCCGTTAATTTATACTATTTAAACGGCTTTTTTGTTGAAGAAACCATTTCGGCCAAAAAAGGTGGGGTGGTTGATATCATTCCTTACAAACATGGCTACCGCCTCGAAACCTACGCCACCATTGTGCCCACCATTGTTCGCAAAAAAAATTCCTATTTCAAATAAACAACCATAACCTTATCACTCATCCGACAGTAATAGTTGAAATACCTTTTAAATGTTTGCATTTTTACAGCTTCAGGCCTGGCATTGATTTGCTGTGGAGTGTTGGTGTGGAAAGCTTAACCCCTATGCGCTTGCATAACTTCTTTTTTAACATTCCGGCATACTTTTTAAAACAATTAAACTTTACTACATTGTGGTAAAATACACCAATTCCTAAAAAATTTAGGTTATGCCAATTACTAAAATATTCATAATTGAAGATGATGAGTGGTTTGGTCAACTCTTAAAACACCACCTCTCTTTAAACCCCGATTACAACATTACTCTGCTAAGCAGCGCAAGCCAGTGTTTGGAAAACCTTTATAAAAAACCCGACATTGTTTGCATTGATTTTGGATTGCCCGACATTACAGGCGATATACTGCTTCAAAAAATTAAAGCGGTAAATAAAAACCTGCCGGTTATTGTTATCAGTGGTCAGGAGGACATTTCGGTAGCCGTAAATTTTCTTAAATCGGGCGCATCCGACTACATCGTAAAAGATGAACACACCAAAGACATGCTTTGGAACGCCATCATTAAAATAAACGAAAAACTTGAACTGAAAAAAGAAGTTGAAGACCTTAAAGAACAACTCGAACAAAAGTTTAGTTTCGAAAAAAGTATTATTGGCCAGAGTAAGTCTATAAAAAAAACATTTTCGCTGGTTGAAAAAGCCATTGGTTCCAACATCAACGTTTCTATTAGTGGCGAAACCGGCACGGGCAAAGAGGTGTATGCCAAGGCAATTCATTACAACAGCGATCGTAAAAAGAAACCGTTTGTGGCCATAAACATGGCGGCCATACCTGCCGATTTAATGGAAAGCGAATTGTTTGGTTACGAAAAAGGCGCCTTTACCGGTGCGCAAAACCGCAAGGCCGGCAAGTTTGAAGAAGCCAATGGTGGCACCGTTTTTTTAGATGAAATTGCCGAACTGGATTTGAATCTGCAGAGCAAAATACTCCGCGTTTTGCAGGAACGCGAGGTAACGCGACTTGGCGGCCACGATACCGTGAAATTTGATGCGCGCATTATTACGGCCACACACAAAAATCTGGCTGAGCTTGTTAAACAAGGCAAATTCAGAGAAGATCTTTTTTACCGCTTATTGGGTTTGCCAATAGAATTGCCACCTCTAAGGGAAAGAGACAACGATGTGTTAATACTTGCCAGGCATTTTGCTGATGAGTTTTCCAAAGAAAATAAAACCAAGTCACCTGCATTTTCATCGTCAGCTAAAGAAAAACTTTTAAAATATAATTTTCCGGGCAATGTGCGCGAATTAAAAGCGGTGGTGGAACTTGCCATAGTTATGAGTGATGGCAAAGAAGTAAAGCCCGATGACATAACCTTTAACAACATTAAAAATAACAACCTGATAAGCGACAGCGAAAAAACACTAAAAGAATACACCGAAGAAATCATTCACTTCTACCTTAAAAAATACAACAACAATGTGATGGAAGTGGCCCGACGTTTAGACATTGGGAAATCAACTATTTACAACATGCTCCAAAATAAAGAATCAGGCAGTTAAAAAATTATGCAGGCACAATCGTTCATTTACCGAAATGGTAGTATCGAAAAAAAACAAAGCACCCTCCAACAATCAACAGAACCTTTTCAATTGGTAATTGGATTTGGCGCTAAAAATCTTCTTACCAATCCACACATTTTTTCTCAATTAAAAACATTTTTTGGTTCCGCCGAACTTATGCTTTGCTCTACCGCCGGCGAAATCAGTGGTTCGGAGGTACACGACGACACCATTGTTTTAACTGCCATGAGTTTTAACACCACCTGCTTTTTAACCACTACAGTTAATGTAGGCGATTTTGAATCTTCTTTTGAAGCTGGAAAAAAACTGGTTGAAAAATTAAACAAAACAGAACTGCTCAATATATTTGTATTGTCGGATGGTGGTTTGGTAAACGGCAGCGAACTGGTGCGGGGTATTGAAGCGGCCATTGAACACAAAGTACCTGTAACAGGTGGACTTGCAGGCGATGGTGCTAATTTTGAATCCACAGTGGTTGGGCTTAACTCCTTGCCTGCGCCGGGTGTAATCACGGCAGTGGCTTTTTACGGTAAAAATCTTCGTGTGTCGCATGGCTCGATGGGTGGCTGGGATGTGTTTGGACTTGAACGTACTGTTACCCACTCTGCTTCCAACGTGCTCTATGAAATTGATAATAAAAATGCACTCGAACTTTACAAACAATACCTTGGCAAATATGCCGATGAATTACCAGGCTCCGCACTACTCTTCCCGCTCTCGCTGCAACTGCCGGGTACTAAGGAATCAGTGGTGAGAACAATTTTATCAATTAACACCGAAAATAAAAGCATGGTGTTTGCAGGCGATGTGCCCGAAGGTGCCAAGGTAAAATTTATGAAAGCCAATTTCGATAATCTGATTGATGCTGCGAGTTTAGCCGCCCACAATAGCCTGGAGCCATTTAACGGAAGTTTTCCAAAAGTTGCCTTTCTGATAAGTTGTGTGGGCCGAAAAATAATTTTAGACAAACGCGTGGAGGAAGAGGTGGAAGCGGTGAATGAAATACTGGGCAAAGACGTAGTAACCACCGGATTTTATTCTTACGGCGAAATCACACCATTGCATCTTAACACCGGCTGCGAATTGCACAATCAAACCATGACTATTACTGTATTTGACGAAATATAATCATGCCATTTCACAAGTTACTTAACAAACAAATTAAAAAATACCTTGGCGAAAACCTGCAAGGCAACTCCGAACTGAAAGCTTTTATTGAAGCGGTAAACGACTCCTACCAATCGTTTGAGCGGGATAAAGAAATTACCGATCACGCGTTTAGATTAAGTGAGCAGGAATACATAGAAGTTTATACTAACTTAAACGAAGAATATAACCTTCGCAAACTTTCTATCGAAAAACTAAAAGAAGGCCTTAGTAAAATAAAAGGTACCAAACTTAGTCCGCTCGATGAAAACCAAGACAGCTTACTTCCCATTGTAGATTATATTAACGACGAAATTACCAAACGTAAAGATGTGGAAGGTAATCTTTCTCGCACACTACAATTGCTTACCACCCTGTTAAGCAATCTGCAATCGGGCATTTTGGTTGAAAACGAATTTCGCCAAATTATGTTTACCAACAGCAGGTTCTGCCATTTCTTTTCAATACCCTTGCAACCCGAAGACCTGGTGGGCACAGATTGTTCGCAATCTGCCGAGCAAAGCAAATCGCTTTTTAAAGAGCCTGAAATATTTGTTAAGCTGATTGATGACCTGCTTGAGAAAAAAGAAAAAAAAGTGGGCATTGAAATGGAAATGCAAAACGGCACAATTCTTTCACTCGATTACATTCCGATTTATATTGACAATATTTACAAAGGCCATTTGTGGGACTACTCCGATATTACGGAACGTAAAAAAGCGGAAGCCAGCCTGCTGAATGTGACCAATTTACAGCAGGCCATTTTAAACGGCACCAACTACAGCATTATTTATGTGGACACACAAGGCGTTATTAAGTCCTTTAATCAGGGAGCCGAAGAGATGCTGGGCTACAAGGCCTCTGAAGTAATTGATAAATACACCCCGGCCCTGTTTCACACGCAGGAAGAGATTGAGGCCCGTGCCCGTCAACTAACGCTTGAACTTAATCGCACAATTAACCCGGGATTTGAGGTATTTATTGCCAAATCGATAAACAATGTGGTGGACACCAATGAGTGGACCTATGTTACCAAAAGCGGAAAACACATTACTGTATTGCTTTCCGTTTCTACAATACGGAATGAACATGGCGAACCAATTGGTTCACTAGGAATTGCACGCGACATTTCGGAACAAAAACTGGCAGAACTTAGCCTGAAACAAACAGAAGATAAATACAAAAACATTGTTGAAAAATCGACCGACATAATTTACAAGACCGACATGCGTGGAAATTTCACCTTTGTTAATCCTGTAGCAATAAGAATTACAGAGTTTTCTGAAGAAGAACTTATCCGCATGAATTATCTGGAACTGATTCGGGAAGATTTTCGCGAAATGGCACAACATTTTTACGTGAACCAGATTCGCAAAAAAACACCTTCCACTTATTTCGAGTTCCCAATCATTACTAAAAAAGGCAATCAGGTATGGATTGGACAAAGTTTACAGCTCTCACAAAGCCAAACCAACAACACAGAACTGGTGGCATTAGCCATCGACATTAGCAAACAAAAAAAGATTGAAAAGGAAATCACCGAAACCAATCAACGTCTGACATTGTTTCACAGCCTCATCAATAACACTTCAGACAGCATACAGGTGTGTAAGGAAAACGGTCAACTGTTTTACATCAACAACGAAGCCGCTAACCGTTTGGGCATTTCCACAGTTAAAGTAAGTGAGTATAACGTCAGCGATTTTGAAGTTTTATTTAAAGAAAAAGACGCCTGGCAAAAACATGTGGCAGAACTTAAACAAAAAAGTGCCATAATTATTGAAGGAGAAAACATCAATCAAAAAACAGGCAAAATTTTTCCTGTAGAAGTAACGGTAAGATACATTTACATTCAGGACACCGGTTACATTATAGCCAACTCGCGCGATATAACGCTTCGCAAACAAACCGAAAATTTAATCAGAGCGCAGGAAGAAAAATACCGCAATATTATTGCCAACATGCGCCTTGGATTGTTGGAAGTGGATGCCGATGAAAAAATTCAGTACTCCAATCAGAGTTTTAACAGCATGTCGGGCTACAGTACAGAGGAAATGGTTGGCAAAAGTGTATCGAACCTATTTGGAGGAAATAATAATCAACACATAAGCACTAACACGCGCAATGGAAAAATTAACACGCATTCTGAGATGTACGAGATGCGGGTAAATAATAAAAAAGGTGAGGTAAAGTGGTGGATGATTAGTGGAGCACCTAATTACAACAGCGAAGGAAAATTTATTGGTTCAATAAAAATTCATCTCGATATTACCGACCAAAAGAAGCTGGAATTTGAACTCGAACAGTCTAAAATAAAAGCCGAAGTGGCATCAAAAGCCAAAGAAGCCTTTTTAGCCAACATGAGTCACGAAATACGTACACCACTTAATGCCATCACAGGCATGATACGGCAATTAAAACGCGAAACCCTAAACGAACAACAACAACAATACGTTGATAACAGTTATACTGCTTCCAAACATCTGTTGTCTATTATTAACAACATTTTAGACATTTCTAAAATTGAAGCGGGCGAACTGAGTATTGTTAACGAACATTTCCGATTAAAAGAATCGCTGGATAAAGTTGTGGGCATGTTGCAGCCAAAAGCCATTGAAAAAAATTTATTACTCAACTACCATATTTCTAAAGAGATTAAAGAAGTACTTATTGGCGATTCGTTGCGCATTGAACAAATTCTTGTTAATCTTATCAGTAACGCAATAAAATTTACACCTGGCGGCAATGTAACCATTACCTGCAACCTGCTTAAGAGTACACATGCACTTCAAAAAATTGAAATTGCCGTAAGCGATACAGGAGTAGGTATGGACGAGGCCTACCTCCAAAAAATATTTTCTAAATTTTCACAGGAAGATAAATCCACCTCGCGCAAATACGGTGGCACCGGATTAGGAACAGCCATTACGTACGAGCTAGTGCAGCTAATGGCGGGCAGCATAGAGGTAAAAAGCACAAAAGGAGTGGGCAGCACTTTCTATGTAAAGTTGTGGCTTGAAATTGGCAGTGCCGAAAAAATTAGCAAACCACTTAATGCAGAATCGCTTAACGATGTGATTGGCACAAAAGTTTTGTTGGTGGAAGACAATGAAATGAACCGCCTTGTTGCACAAAACACCCTGGGCTACTACGGCTGCAAGGTTACAGAAGCAAACAATGGTTATGAAGCCATTAAAGTACTTGAAAAAGAAAATTTCGACATTATTTTGATGGACATTCAAATGCCTGAAATGAATGGCATTGAAGCCACCACGGTTATACGAAAACAACTTGGCTTAAATACACCCATAATTGCGCTTACGGCTAACGCTTTTAAATCAGAAATGGATTTGTGCAAAGCCACCGGCATGAACGATTACATAACTAAACCTTTTGAAGAAGCTGTATTAATTAACACCATTTCCAAATACAAGGATTTAAAAATTAAAGCCTCATTATTGGCCACATTGCACCCCGGGATGACAAGTACCGGAAAATTGTTTAACCTAAATTCATTAATTAACACAAGCCATGGCAATAAAGATTTTGTGACCAAAATGATTACACTCTTTATTACACAAGCCTCGTCAACAAGTCAGCAAATAAATACTGCCTTAAAAGAGCAGAATTATCAGGAAGTTTCACGCCTCAGCCACAAAATAAAACCAAGCATCGATAACATGGGCATTCTCGTTCTAAAAGAAGTTATCCGACAATTGGAAAATGATGCTGCCAAAAATACGGAGCCTCAACATCTTGAAAATCTGGCAAAAACGGTAACAGATACACTTTCCGAAACCATCCGACAATTAAAAATATATCTTTAGGAAAATTAATTTACGTGTTTACACAATTGTTATGATCAGGTATTAATTTTAGTTTAAATAAATTACCTAAAAATAATTTTCACTAAAATTGTGGCGTGAAACCATTCGCATGGTTTAGACAACGTTTTCACATCCACTAACTTTTTCTTTTTACACGTTTTCACATGGAAGTTCTTTCCAAAAAATGGAATCATTGGTACTTTTCATTTATTTATTCTACTGATTATTAAACACTTACAATTCAGGCACAGTGTTGGTAATGACATACGTGTCAAAAATAAGAAAAATGGAAAACGACAAAAATTTAAAAGTAT
>JADLED010000222.1 GCA_020846335.1 Bacteroidia bacterium | reverse complement strand
TGGGTTCAACCCAAACCCTTACCACCTATCCCATAGATATTAAATTAAATTATTCTTACAATATTAAATCTTTTGCGCAGTATAATGGCAATCATTATCTTGGAGGGTATTGGTACGATAACAATTTTTCGTACCGGTATTTTGGCCAAAAATCGCCGGGCAGTTCAAGCATGTTCTATAATGTATTGCCAACTGCCGATGTAAATGCTTTGAAGGTAAAAGATGGAAGTTTATATCTTTCGGGTAACTTTAATAGCCTGAGTGGTGTTGGTGGTCAGGTTTCGCCGCTGGTTTACATTAATGCAAACACACAATATTTTGGAAATGCCACCTTTAGCACTTATAATGTAAAGAAGATTGCCTACATCAATTCTACCTGGATATTAGCGACCAATTATGCAAATGGCTATTTGTTATTCTCAAGCGGTGGCAATTGGTACAGCTCATTTGGAGGAGGTTTCGACAATCAGGTAAACGATTTGGACGTGTTTGACAATACACTTTATGCAGCGGGTAACATGCAATCTGTTTACACTACCGGAACACCACTTAATTATGTAAACTATTTTGACAATAACTCCAACAGCTGGAAACCGCTTGGCTCAAACAATTTACCGGGTCCATGTTTAGATTTGGAATATTACAACAATACCCTGTATGCCACTGGTTACGGCGGGTCGACTTACATTTATTACCTTGATAAGTCCACCAATACCTGGAAATCCTTTTTATCGTCGTCGGTTAAAGCAGATTATGCTCCAACTAAAATTTGCTTTGTTAATGGCAAACTTTTGGTGGTTGAAAACGGCACACTTTATTTATACGAGTAAACTTTTTCTACTTTCAAAAACGGGGAGCTGAATTTTGTTAGGTAGGATTTGTAACGTTCCATTCATTATTTAATACATTTGTGTAGATGAGTAATAAAATGATAGCAGTCATTTGCATGGTTGTAATTGTGCTAAGTGGCTGCAAAAAAACCCTGCCTGATACGCCATTGCCGGTGTCGGGTCAAACGGCTAATAATTCGTCGGGAAACAGTTTCGCCTTAAAATACATTAGAACCTCTTTAGGTGCCGTCAAAGGGACTATATCAGATATTGTAATTGATAGCGCCGATAAAAAAAACGCCTTCATTATTGGCAATTTTTCTTCCATCAATGGCGAGCAATTGAACGGTATTTGCAGGTTTAATAGTGTAACCAATACTTTTTCCAGTTATCAAACAAACATTAATTACAACTATAGCTATAACATTCGAACGCTTGCACAATACAACGGCATGCATTATTTGGGTGGAAACTGGTACGATGTCAATCTTGGTACTACCCGGTATTGTGGTAGTAAAAGCCCAAACTATCCCGCTCTGGTTTACAATATACAACCAAACGCTTCGGTAAATACCATGAAAATTCACGCGGGAGCCCTTTATTTGTCCGGCAATTTCACAGGAGTAAATGGCATTTCGGGCAATATCTCGCCCTTGCTATACTTCAACTCCAATATTCAGTATTATGGTAGTCAAACAGTGGCTGGTTATATTGTCACAAAAATGGCTTACTACAATTCCACCTGGATTTTAGCCACATCCAACGTTTATGGTAATTTGTTAAGCTCAACTGGAAGTATTTGGAGCTTGAATTATGGTGGGGGCTTTAATTACCAAATTAACGACATGGATGTTTTTGCAAACAAACTCTATGCTGCGGGCAACATGACTTTTGGCTATAATAATAACACACCATTAAACTATGTAAATTACCTGAACCAGAACACCAATCTTTGGGAAAAGGTTGGTGCAAACAACTTACCGGGCCCCTGCTTTGATATTGAATATAACAACAACACGCTTTATGCTTGTGGGAAGGTAAACACAAATCAAAATGGATACATCTATTATCTTGACAACACAACCAACCAATGGAAATCGTTTATTGGTTCTAATATAAGTCTTGACTACTATCCAGCTAAAATGGCTTTTTTAAATGGTAAACTTTTGGTTGCAGAAGCCGGCTCACTTTATTTATATGAGTAAAAAACACTTAGTCTCTACGGCAATTTGTTTTTTTGACCAAAGCGTTAACAATGTATAAGGTTGTAAAAATAAACTAGCCCCGATCTATTTCTAAAACGGGGCTAATTTACTGTGTTTTCGGGGGTTTTAAGAAATTCTCTGACTCCCTATTTTGAAATCAGTAGTTTTTTAGTGTAACACTCATTTATGGTTTTTACCTGAACAAAATAAACACCATTTTGCAAAGAACTTGTGTTTCCACTCAGTGTATTTTCGCCCTCGATCAAATCCATTTCCTTGCTTAACACAACTCTGCCACTTATATCAATAATACTTATAACTGCATTGATGCTTTCGGAACTATTGTAAACCAGGGTAAAATTATTGCCAGCCGGATTCGGATACAACAACATCCTGTCCTTACCCGCTCCATCAAACTCTTTAAGGCCGTTTGGTGCAACTAAAGTATTAATGGTGGTGTTGGTAATAATTGGCGCATTGTAATCAAAATAAATAGCTGCCTTGTTTCTTATTTTTGTTCCCAAAGCCAAATTGCTTTTTAAACGAATAGAATAGGTAAACATGCCCGAACTACCTATGTCGCCGTAAGATGATTTCCAAGGTAAATTAATATTACTAAACGTAAATTTGGCCACACCATTGTCGCTCATAGTTACTGTGTATTTGTGGTCAGAATAGCCAGGACGCATGGTTTTGAGATTCAAATTGGCATCGAGCGTATCCACCACCACAATATTTTGCGCAAAATAACTTCCAGTGTTTTGAAAATGCACAATGTAGGTGAGCACCGAGTCCTTTTTATTAATATCTCCCTGAGCACCAACGCCACGCGGTTGCACCTCTTTAAAGTTAGGATCATAAGAACCAATAACGTAAGCCTGATGACTGTTTACGTTGGTCCATGGTGTGTTGTCAACCAACCAATTGGTACCAATTGGCGCCAAATAAGCCACAGTGTCAAAACAATTAACCTGGGTACTCAAAGGAATGTTGGTTGGCACGTTATAATTTATAAAAGCAGATGATGAGCCACCAGGATTTAAACTCGGGAAACCAGTGTGGATTCGGAACCAGGTTGGCACCCCAGCATTTGGTTGTGTGAGTGCCCAATTGCTGTTAGAATTATAAGCCAATTGTCCATCGTGGCGATAACCCAACTTAATATTATTCGCTATTATGGATCCGTTGTTTTGAATGATAACCTTTTGCGTGTAGGCATTGCCGGGCACAGGCGGGTTCATGTTGCTGGTAATAATTTGCAAATCGTGAATAGGAATTATGTTATTGGCAAAGTTGACCACATTCACACAATTACTCGCCGCCGTTACATTAACCACAATGTTATTATTTTGACAAGTGGCCAAAGGATATATTTGTTGTACCGATTGGGTAATGGTGTAGCTACCCGATGGAACCATAAAACTATAAGCACCGGCAGCATCGGTATAAACGTAGCCTATGCCGGAGCAATGTATCTGCACGTTTGGCAAACCTGCCTCACCCATATTTTGAACACAATTGGCATTGGCATCGGTAAACACAGTGCCGGTAATGGTGCAAAAGCAGGAATTTGAAGTAGCACTGTTTCCAACATAAGCCGAGGCGTATCTTGAACAACCATTGGCATCCGTTACAATAACTCCATGTAGTCCCACGCTCAGTCCTGTAGCAGTTTGTCCGGTTTGAGTTCCCCAATTGTAGGTGTAAGGCGGCAAACCACCACTGGCTGCGGCAAACAAAGAACCATTGTTTGAAAAAATACAGGTGGCCGGAGTGGCATTAAACCCAATGTTTATTGGGCTTGATTGAGTAACGCCTCCTCCAACTGTTTTAGAACAGCCCAAGGCATCTGTAATCGTGCAGGAATAATATCCCAAACCTACTCCTGTTATTGAACTGGTGGTGGCACCGGTACTCCACGCATAAGAAAAGGGTGGATTTGAACCCGAAACAAAAGTTTGAACATTTCCAGTGGTAACAGGGCAAACCGGACTGTTTCCTAACGCACCCGCCACTATGGACGAAACAGGTGGAATAAGCGCAGAGCCAGTTTGAATGCAACCGTTGGAAGCGGTTACCTTAAACTGATAATTTCCGGGAGGCTTGTTAGAAATAGAAATCCCTGTGCTATTGGTTGGAAAAGTGTACCATAGCACGGTGTAGGGCCCAACACCGCCGGTAGCGGTAATAGTGGCCGAACCTGTAGCGGCTGTACACGAACTGGCTGTAACAGTATTTGTTACTGAAATTGGCGTGCTTGCCCCAACAAACACCCAGCCCGAACCTAAACATCCAACGGCATCCGTAATTTGTATGTTATACGAACCCGATGGCACGTTGCTTAAATTCTGCGTGGTGGCACCATTGGTCCATAAAAAAGTATAAGGCGCTGTTCCACCGTTCACAAAACTGGTAACAGAGCCGTTGGATTGAATGCAAGTGG
>JADLED010000221.1 GCA_020846335.1 Bacteroidia bacterium | reverse complement strand
TTTTGTTGAACAATATGCGCCCCACACGAATAGCAGACTGAATGGCATCTGGTTTGTGAATGTAATGCTTTTGTTGTGTGCTGCTTTGTATGCTCACTGTGTTTGGAGAATCGTTTTGCCCCTGGCCCTGCCAATCAGTGGCACCGAAAAAATTATTCAGTATGTCAATTATGTTGAGCGGCAACTTGCCCGAAGCAATAATGGTGCAGTTTTTGGGACTGTAGCGTGATTTAAAAAACGCTCTTATTTCGTTGGTATTTACCCGGTCGAAATCGCTTTCCTTTACATCAATGCCATAAGGATGGTTGCTGCCAAACAATAACTCTACAAAACGGCGGCGCGCCAACACGTTTACCTTTTGCGAATTAATGGCGTGTTTTTGTTTTTTGTTGGCAATGTGAATTTTAAATTCATCTTCAGGAAAAGTGGGGTACTTTACAATTTCTTCCAGGTATTTTAAACTCGGTTCCAGGTATTTGTTGAGTGAGTAAAGACTTAACCCCGCAAAATCCTGATCGGCTTCCAGTTCCAAAAACGAACCGTAAAAATCAATGCCGCCACTTAACTCATCGGCCGTGTAAGATTTGGTGCCGCTTTCGAGCAGACCATTGGTGCTGGAAGCAATGAGCGCAGCAGGTTGGTAATACATGCCTGCTCTGAAAATAAACTCGAGCTTGGTTAATTCCTGACTGCCTTCCGACAGGGTATAAACATCCATGCCGTTATCGAGCTTAAAATGTTTGGTACGCAACACGTCAATTTTATCAATGGTTTTAAATGCCGGAGCTTCTGTTCTGTTTAACATATTAATCGCTGGTTTTTGAGGTTTCGGTTACCCCTGCTCCATTGAGCCTGAATAAGCGAAACGAATGAATGTTGATGTCTATTTCCTGTTGGTCGATGTTCCATAAATAACACACCACCCGTTTTACTTTTAGGGGTGTGTTGCCTGCCAATACACAGGTTTTAAATTTTGAAATGCCGTTCCAGTTGTAGTTAATAAGGTTGAGTGGCACCCTTACAAACTGACTGTTTTCATTTTCGCCGGCAGCATCCATTTGCAGTACCAGCCAGGCGTTAAGCGGCACCGGTGCTTTTTTTACACTCAGTTCAAACTCGGCCATTAAAGGATGGTTGGAATTGTAAGTGGTATCCAATCGTTCGTAAGCATTGTAGTATTCGTAATTACCGGTAAAGAACAAGTTGTTTTGGCTGGCATAAATAAGTTCGCGCTCAATGGGTGTTTTGCGTTTCAGCAGTCTGAAATTCCAATCGTCTTCTTTCGCTATTTCGGTATAATAAGGTTCGTAATATTGTTTTTCGGATGCGTAGGCCACGGCGTAATCGGCATTCATTTGTAATTGCTCGGGCGAGGTCATGTGACTTAATTTAACGGTGCCATTGTAATTTAAAAATCCGAAAATAAATTCCTTTAATCGCGTGCCGGCAATGGTGATGGGTTGCGCCGATTGTTGTTGTTCTTTACTTACAAGGTCGTAAAAACGTTGGGGAATTGTTTCGTAGATGCGCCATGGGTGAACGCGGGTGTTATAGCTAAACGCCAACTGTATTACAAAAAAGAGTGGAACTGCCAAAAAAGCCAAACTAAGTGGTCGCTTAAGTTCATTTACCAGGTAACACAGCGAGAGGATAAAAAACGCATAAAAGAAAAGCCCGGCGCGGTCTTCGGGATAATTTACGTGGAATAATTTTTTAAGCAGGTAAAAGGCAATCATCAACACAACAAGGCTTATGAAAGATAGTGCAAAACGGTTGGTGAAAATAAATTCGAGTTTATCGGCTATTATTCGTTTAATAAAATAAGCCAGCATAATACCAAAGAGAAGAACCACAACCAGTGTAACCAGGGTGTTTTTCAGCGTCATTAATTCTATCAGCGATAAAAATGTCACTGTCCAGTAACTGTCACCACCGCCGTAATACAGGGCACCGCTGTCCTGCAAAAAGAAGGCAAATTTTACCCAAAAGCCAATCAATGCCAGATGAATTACCAGCAGAATGATATTTCTGAATGTAAAAAACAATTTATTTTTTAACTGAAGTGCCACCAAAATACCGGTAGTAATTAACAACACAAACACCAAGGTTAAGTTAGCGCTTAATGCCAGTTGCGAAAAACCGACAAACTTGGCCAAATGCCTGAACGAAAAATGCCTGGCATACGAATAAAAATAAAACAAGGCCAGCATTAAAAATGCCATAGACATGCCATAACCGCGGCACAACGAAAAGAACGAGATAAAATTGTAGGAAAATATAAATGCAAAAGTGAGTATGATTTTGGGCACTGTGCTGGTAAATAAATTATTGAGCTTAAACACAGCAAACACCAGTACTAAAAACGACAGCAGCACCGGAAGCCTTAATGCCAGAGCCGAAGAGCCAAATACTTTAAAAGAGAGCCAGGCGGTGGCAGTGGAAAGAAAATGCCCCATGGCATCTACATGCGATAAAAAAGGAATAAAATTACCCGGTTGAATGTAAAAATTAAAAGTAGCCACCTCGTCGTGCGCCATTGGTACCTGCCAGCAACGCAAAAACACTAACACAAACACCAGCGCCGAACTGAGCCAATAAAACTTATTAAACTGCCTGGTGTTAAGTGCCATGCCTAGTCGAGTAAATAATTTTGGTGCTTGTTAAACTTTTCAAGCGTGCGTATGCCCGACGAACTGATGTGTTCAAATTCCTTGTCGCAAAAAATATTCACAATTTTAATGCCTGGCATCAATTCCTGAATGTAGCGGTATTGGTTTTGCTCGTACTGAAAATCGGTGGAATTGCGCAGGCCGCGAATTACCACCACATCCTGCCCCAGAGTTTGAATAAAATCGGTGAGAAGGCCATTGTAATGTTCAATCTGTCTGTTTTGAATAGAAGGCGGTATTGGCCAGGTGCGTTCGGATTTATCGGGATTGGCGCCAAAGGCAATTATTACCTTGTCGAAAATTTTTTCTGCCTTTTGCAATACATTGTTATGTCCTTTGTGGAAGGGATTAAAGCTGCCGCAAAAAACACCTATTAAGGGTTTGCGTTGTTTTACAAAATCAATCAGTGTATCCAGTTTGCCGTTTTTATTCAATGCCATCAGCACTTCCACACGTTTTGGCAAATAGGTTCTGTAATCTACAAACTGGTATTCTTTAAAAATCTGGTTTTAGTATTCCACCAGCTTTTCAAAGCTTCTGTTTAATATAGCCAAATCTGCATCAATGAGTTGTTGCGATAAGGCTGAACCCGCTTTGTGGTGTTTGGTATCGAGAATCAAACTTTTTACAATTTCCCTTTTGGCTGCATTATAATTTGCATGTGTGGCTTCCATCTCAAACAAAGCCGCACTTTGTTCTTCGTTGTCAGCTTCTTTTGGATCATACACAGCATCGTGAAAAACAGCCGCTAAAAAAAGTGCTTCGTCCATTTTATCAATGTTACCCAATTCCTGCAACACATCCAGTAAATGCTGTTGGGTGTGGTAAAAGCGTTGCGTCTCGTTGTAACGTTCAACCACACTTGTGCCAAAACCCAGTGCTGTAAGTTTTTGCTGTATGTTAGCGATGGTATTCATGCAATTTATTTTTTAGCGAGATAATAAAGTGTGCTGCAATTGTTTTCGTTTAAAATAATGTTGGCCTGTTCCTTTATTTTATCGGCAGTAACTTCTGCATACTTTTCAATTTCCTGATTAATGAGTGAGGCATCGCCCAATAACTCTGATACCGCCAGGTTAGTGGCTTTGGTTAACACATCGCATTCACTAAAAGTTAAACTCGATTCTATTTTGTTTTTGCATTTCTGCAACTCTTCTTCCGAAACCAATTCGCTGGTAATTTTTTCTATCTCATCAAAAATGCCTTTTTCGGCATCTTCCATTTTAACATGGTCAGGAATTTTTCCGCTGATTACAAACAGTCCGCGGTCTAAATCGCCCATTACATAAGCATTCACATCGCTAAACAGTTGTTTTTCCTTTATTAATGATTTGTAGAGGCGCGAAGAATTTCCACGGCTTAAAATATCGGAAATAATGTCCACTGTGTGATAGGCATCGTCGCGCCGCGAACACATGTGATAAGCTTTATAAATAGAATTGGCCGGCACATCGCGCTCAACGGCAAGGCGACGGGGTTCTGTTTGTAGTGGCTCTACCGGTAAATTGCGCAATGGCTTAGTACCCGATGCAATTGGTCCGAACCATTTATTGGCCAGTGCTTTTACATCTTCAGGATTTACGTTACCGGCCACCACCATAATGGCGTTGCTGGGTTTGTAGTGTTTGTTAAAAAAGGCTTTCACATCGTCCATCACTGCTTCTTCAATGTGTTTTATTTCTTTACCAATGGTGGCCCATTTGTAGGGGTGCGTGGTAAATGCCAGTGGGCGCAGGAGCAACCACACATCGCCATAAGGTTGATTAAGGTAACGTTGTTTAAACTCTTCGATTACCACGCTGCGTTGCACTTCAAGACTTTTGTCGGTAAATGCCAGACTGAGCATGCGGTCGCTTTCGAGCCAAAAGGCAGTTTCAATATTTTCGGCAGGCACGGTGCAATAGTAGTTGGTAATATCGTTGGTGGTAAAGGCATTGTTTTCGCCGCCCACCATTTGCAAAGGCTCGTCGTAATTGGGTATGTTAATGCTCCCGCCAAACATCAGGTGTTCGAACAGGTGTGCAAAACCGGTTTTATTTTCATCTTCATCGCGGGCCCCAACATCATAAAGAATATTTAAGCAAGCCATTGGCGTGGTTTTATCTTCGTGAACAATTACCGTGAGGCCATTATCCAGTTTAAATTTTTCGTATTGAATCATATCTACTTACTCGTTACTTATAACTCCAGGTTGGAGCCTCGTCTTCCTGCAAATGTATTAAATTATTGTCCTTTAAGTACTTTATCCAAGTTTTGGCGCGCTCTGTTGAATTACAGCCCCATGTACCTTGCCAATTGCATAATTTTGATGGAAAGTTAAGGCGGGTATTAAATTTATTCTCCAGTATTTTAATTAATGGATAAACACAGTATTCCGTATATCCACCACCTCCACCAATAAATGCCACGTTGATGTTAAATTTAAGTACTTTATAAATTTCCGTATAATCGAGGCTATCTGTTGTGGTCTTATACTTTATGCCACATTTATCCAGATAATAGCGGTATAGTTGGGCTTCGGTAGAGGCAGCGTAAACCTTTTTAAATTCCTCAAGTGCTGCATTGTTTGCTTCTACTGGAATTCCAAAATCGTCTATTAAAAAATTAAAAATTCTTTCGCGTGGATATTGGGTACTATCCAATGATTCAATCAGTGCCATCATTTCTGGAATTTGCGCATAGTTTATTCGTGAAAAAACCTTATCGTAGGTTCGCTGATAGTCATAAAGGGCATCTTTATATTTTAAACTTTTAAAATCATTTACTACCTCCGTTAAATTCTCAATCTTGTAATTATCGTTTCCTTCCCAGGTTATCGGAGATTTCTTAGTGGCGCTTGTATTTAATAACAGAATAGCTGCTTGAGCCTCCATTATTACTTCTTTATCCAATTGAGATTTACAAAACCGTTGAAGCCTTTCAAGCATTATTTTTTTATTATAGTTCAGTTTCCAGGGGTAGGTATTAATGGTTCCAATAATACCTATATTGGTGAAAATGGAAGATTTTTTTAGATAGTGCGTTAACTCCAGGCTATCGTTTATAATAACATTCATGTTTGCGGAATAAAACTGGTCGAGCACCCTGCTAAAGGCATTGACACCTTCGTTATCTCCATTTAATATGGCATGAAGCTCGAGTGCTGCAACATTCTTAAGATTTAAAAGAGAAAGTAAAATTTGCTGATGTTTTAAGTCCTCACTCAGGCTGAGTTCTTTTTTTAGTTGGTTAATTTCTGAGAGCATTTTGCCTGAGACGGTATAATTGAGACCTTGCGAACGGCAATATTCTTTTAAAAGACAGGCTGCTTTAATAAAACGTGCGGTAGAACCACTGAACATCGTTTGCCCATATTTGCCAGCCGCATTGTTCAATAAAGGAATGAGTTGTGCAGAAGGGTAATTACTTAGTTTTTCGGCATGCTTTAAATAAAGCGAATCGGCACCCAAATAAACCGCATCCAAATCATTTAGTATGGCTTCCTGCTTAACCGATTTTAAAGTCGGATTGATAAATCGCTGCAATTTATTGTCCCACACATAGCCCTGAAAATGTTTGAGAAAAAAAACACCGTACTCAAAACTGTTGGCTGTTAAAGCCTGTTGGTTGTTATTGTTGGCAGATTCGCCTTCACTCAAAATATATAAATCGGTATTGGTTATTCGTTTTAAAAAATCGACTATTTCATTGCAATCATAACAATATTCATTCCAGCGTGATCGTGAAAATATGAGTTCAGTTGAAAGGGCTTTAATCAACAAATTGGACTGTGATTCATCCAGTTGCTTTACCGCAGTGTACCATAAGCTGTCTTTCTCCCGGCTTCCCACAGAAAGCAGGCTTTCTCTGTGTAATGGCGATAATTCGATTAAATGGTAACTCAATGATTGATTTTGCAATGGCGTGATGTAGAAAGCAACCAACTCGCGGTTGAATGTAATTTTATTAAAATTTTCAGATAAAAACAGAAGATAGTTTTTCTTTGTTAGTTGTTCGTTAGCGTTTAATTCATTGGGTAGAAAAAAACAATTTTCATTTAAAAGTTGTAAGGCCTTTTCGTGATAGCTTGTAGTTATTTCGTGATAGCCTAAAAAATCCTCAAAGGTTGTTTTATTCTCAAGGTAGTTGGCCAATTCCCTCAATGCATTCAGGTCGCCCCTTCTTAATCTTTTTTCAATCGAATCTAAAGAAGATTGCGATTGAACAAAAAAAGAGCACAGTACTATAACGGTGCACCAAAAAAACCGAATTTTTATACGCTTATAGGTAATCAAACTCAAATAGGCATAAGGTGAGTTATGGCTTCATTGTATTCCTTTACCATTGAACTGACAACTTCTGCAGCCGGTAAAATGCTTTTAATTTCTGCACTCACCTGCCCTATTTCGAGTTCGCCTTCTTCCAAATCGCCTTCAAACATGCCTTTTTTGGCGCGTGCGCGGCCAAGCAGTTCACTTAATTCTTCGGCACTAGCGCCGCGTTTTTCGGCTTCGTTTACTTTATTAAAGAAGGGATTTTTAATTAAACGCACCGGTGTGAGTTGTTTTAAGGTGAGTTGGGTATCGCCCTCGTTGGTATTGATAACGGCTTCTTTAAAATTCTGATGGGCGCTGCTTTCGATGGTGGCAACAAAACGGCTACCCACCTGCACCGCCTCGGCTCCCAATGCAAAAGCTGCTGCCATTTGGCTACCATTGGCAATGCCGCCCGCTGCAATTAGAGGAACGGTGATTGCTTTTTTAACCTGAGGAATAAGAACCAAGGTGGTGGTTTCCTCGCGCCCATTGTGTCCACCCGCTTCAAAACCTTCGGCTACTATGGCATCTACTCCGGCTTCCTGACATTTAAGCGCAAATTTAACGGCGCTTACCACGTGCACCACCGTGATGCCATGCTGTTGCAGATGTTTGGTCCATGTTTTAGGATTTCCGGCACTGGTAAATACTATTTTAACACCCTCTTCTATAATAATTTTAATGTGCTCTTCAATATTCGGATAAAGCAAAGGCACATTAACCCCAAATGGTTTTGAGGTGGCGGCTTTGCATTTTTGAATGTGAGTACGCAATACATCGGGGTACATGCTGCCTGAGCCAATAAGTCCAAGCCCCCCGGCATTGCTCACGGCGCTGGCCAGTTCCCAGCCGCTGCACCAAATCATGCCTGCCTGAATAATGGGTACTTCTATTCCAAATAAACTGCAAACTCTGTTATTTTTCATAAAGCTTAAAATTCAATTTTAGGCAGAAAAGTAGCCTTTTTTAGCCAATCCTAACCAATAATTTGCCACTATTGTGTTGATGTTTAAAATATTGTATATTTGGCTTTGGCTAAATCATGAAAAAATTAACAGTCTTCATATTATTTGTACTCCTCAGTATGTCGGTAAAATCGCAATGGTTGTGGGATTTTGGCGGCACGCTTGGTGCAACTAATTATTTGGGAGACATTGGTGGGAAAGAAAAAACCGGACGCCGTGGTTTGGCCGATTTAAAACTGGCCAAAACCCGTTGGAATGGCGGTGCCTTTGTACGTTATAAATGGCGTCCAAAAATTTCGTTTAAAGCCTCGGTGGATTACATCCGCATTGAAGGCGACGATGCCCTTTCCACTAACCCGGGACGCCGCTACCGCAACTTTAATTTTAAAAACGATTTGGTGGACGTGGGTTTAACCGCCTCTTACTTTTTTTACGAAAACAACGATTTGGGCAATACTTACCGCTACCGCAACGGCTTCAGAGCCTATGTGTTTGGTGGAATTGGAGCGGTTTACACCAATCCAAAAACACTGTACAGAGGCGAGTGGGTGGCCTTGCAACCAATAGCTACCGAAGGATTTGAATACAAAAAAATGGTGATGACCCTCCCTTACGGAGCCGGTTTCTTTTTTACGCTGAATAAAAAACACCGCATTGGTTTTGAAATTAATTACCGCAAAACATTTACCGACTATCTGGACGATATTAGCGGACAGTACCCTACCGATCCGGGAGATGATTACACCCGTGGCCTGATTTTAAGAACCAGCCAGCTCGATCCGAATTTATCTACAGCCGACCCTGCAGCTTACGCCAGCCACACCTGGGGTGCTAAAAGAGGCGAAGTTTCGCACAAAGATTCTTACATAGCCATGAGCTTTAACTACAGTTATGTAATTCGTGGCAAAAGTTCGTTTTACAGAGTTAAACAAACCAATGGTTTCTTTAGCAAAAAAAGTAAAATGCGTAAGATCAGAGCCAAGTTCTAATGCCATTGCCTTTATTGAGTTTAAAAGAATCCCAGTTAAAAATTGGGATTTTTTATTTTATAGTCCGTCATAATCTGATTATCTTTACCCCCGTTATGAAAAAATTACTCTTACTTGCAGGTGTTATAATTTTATCAAGCTGTACCAACAATTCGGGCGAAGATAAAATTGGTACCGACGATGTAACCAACAGTGCGAGTGCCAATGGAAAAGTGAATACCAATTTACCCGAAATGACATTTGAAGAGGAAGTGTTTGATTTTGGAATGTTAACCCAAGGCGAAACAGTGAGTCACGATTTTACCTTTACCAATACAGGCAAAACCAATCTGGTAATTAGTGGTGCCAGCGGGAGCTGCGGCTGCACAGTGCCCAAATGGCCAAAAGAACCTATTGCACCCGGCGCTAAGGCAAAAATAAACGTGGTGTTTAACAGCGAAAGCAAACGGGGCATTCAGGAAAAAACCATAACCATTGTTACCAATTGCGAGCCGGCCACGCGCATTATTCGCATCAAATGCGATGTGATTGTGGCCGAAACCGCCAAATAATTAATTAGAAACCAATAAAAACAAAACATAAAAATGAACCAATTAATGATGTTATCAATTCAACTACAGGCAGGTGGTGGTGCAGGCTATATGAACTTTATTATGATGGGCGCCATCATCGTGGTATTTTATTTTACCATGATTCGTCCACAAATGAAAAAAGCCAAAGAACAAAAAAAATATGTGGAAAGTCTTAAAAAAGGCGACAAGATTTTAACCATTGGCGGCATTTATGCCAAAATAGTTGAAGTAAAAGACGATGCCACCATGATTGTGGAAATTGAAGACGGCAGCAAAATGAAAATTTCTAAAAACGCTGTAAGCAACGATGCCACTGCTACTTTAAATCAAAATCAATAAAAAAGATTGAGCAACACCGAATCGAAATATTTGATTTCTAAAAAAAAGCCTGGTAAAACCAAGGCTTTTTTTATTTGTTTGCTCATAGCCTCCTTTTTATGGTTGGTGCATTCGCTCAACACGGTTTACACACAATCGTTTAAAAT
>JADLED010000220.1 GCA_020846335.1 Bacteroidia bacterium | reverse complement strand
GTGTTTCCTCAAAAAACAATGCCGTTTTGCCTTCGGTGATGTAAGAAAGCACCTTGTGTTCGGGTTGCGACGTTTGAATAAACACTTTGCCAATTTTGTTACTGCGTCCGGCACGGCCTTTAACCTGTGTTATTAATTGGAAAGCTTTTTCGAAGGACCGAAAATCCGGAAAATTTAATACCGAGTCGGCATTTAAAACACCCACCACACCTACGTTATTAAAATCAAGACCTTTGGTAACCATTTGTGTGCCGATAAGAATGTCGATGGCACCTTCCTCAAAATCATCAATTAATTGTTTATAGGCGTATTTACTGCGGGTGCTGTCTAAATCCATGCGTGCAATTTTGGCGTTCGGAAAAAGTATTTCAATTTCTTCTTCCACCTTTTCGGTGCCCATGCCTTTATAGTGCAACTGATTGCTGCCACAGGCGCTGCAGGTTTTAGGAGGTGAAATGGAATAGCCGCAATAATGACAAATTAATTTTTGTTGCTGTTTGTGGTAGATCAGCGAAACGTCGCATTGCACACAATGGGGCACGTGGCCACATTGTTTACATTCGGTATAAGGCGCAAAGCCCCTACGGTTTTGAAACAATATAACCTGCTCTTTTTTACCCAGCGCCTGCTCTATGCCTTCAAACAAAGGTGGCGTAAGCGAGGCCTTCATCTGATTGCTTTTTTCGAAATGGTTCACGTCGCACAACTCAATGTGTGTGCCGCCACTGCTTACAAATTGTTGGTCGAGGCTTACCAATTGGTATTTGTTTTGCGAGGCATTGTAAAAACTTTCTACCGATGGCGTGGCACTGCCTAAAACAACATTGGCTTTGTGCAGGGTAGCCAGGTATAGCGCGGCGTCGCGGGCATGGTAACGTGGCGAAGGGTCGTGTTGTTTAAACGAACTATCGTGTTCTTCGTCCACAATTATTAATCCGAGATTATCATAGGGCAAAAACAAACTTGAGCGCGCACCCAGTATTATTTTGTAACGGTGTTTTTTGTTTTCAATTTCCGGCCCATCTCCCTGCGCTGAGCTATGCCGACGCGCCAACTCTGCACTCTCAACTCTCAACTCCTCGCTCTCAACTCTCACCTCTCCCAAAACATTGTTCCAAATTTCCACCCGTTCATTTTCACTAAACCGCGAATGGTAAACACCAACAATTTCACCAAATACCGATCGAAGGCGGGTGATGAGTTGTGTGGTGAGTCCTATTTCAGGGATAAGGTATAACACCTGTCGGTTATTTTCCAGAGCATCTTTTATCAAACTAATGTACACTTCAGTTTTGCCGCTTCCGGTTACGCCCTGCAACAAAACGGTTTTGTTATTACCAAAGCTTTGTCGAATGGTATTGAGCGCCGCGTTTTGCATCGAGCTCAGGCCTTTTGCTGTGCTTTTGCCTTTTTCAAACAGCAAACGTCCCACTTCAAAATGTTGTTCAATAAAAATTCCTTTTTTAACTAAGGCACTTATTGAAGAAGTTTCGCATTTTTTGAGCAGTTCGTTTTTTTTCACCCATTGGTGTTGTGCCAGCGCATTGCTTTTTTGTAAGTGCAAACAATACAAAAGCGCTTCGGCCTGTTTAAAGGCTTTTTTTTCTAATTGATTGAGCAGTGCGCTTAACATGGCTTCACTTTTATAGGCTTCGGCAAGGCAAATAAACGATTGCAGTTTGGGTTTGTATTTATCTTTTACATCTTCATAAATAACTACTGCGTTTTTTTTGAGCAGATTGTTTATGATGGGTTGCGCCGATTTTACCGAAAGTATTTGTGCCATGTTTTCCAGCTCAATGTTGGGTGTGGCGTGCAGTGCGTCTATTACAATGTGTTCGCGTTCGGTAAAAAAAGTGTGTTCGGTTTCTTCAAAATTAAAATCGGCGTTTAGTTGCACGTGCGAGGTGCTGCTAAGTTTTAAACCCGAGGGCAAAGCGGCATTCATTACTTCGCCGGGATTGGCACAGTAATAAAATCCAATCCAATCCCAAAACTTTAATTGTGTTTCGTTTACAATTGGTAAGTCATCCAAAACTGCTTCGATGTATTTTGCTTCGTAACCTTTTGGTGCCTGTTCGTGTATTTTGTAAACTATACCGGTGTAAATTTTTGTTTTGCCAAACTGAACCAATACGCGTTTGCCCGGTTTTACCTCTTCGTTCATGTCAACGGGAACTCTGTAAGTGTATTTGTTGGGCACACTTAGCGGAACAATAACATCGGCAAAATAGGTAGCGCGTTGCATTAACTAATCAGATAAGCCATAATAATTCCAAATACCATCACTATTACTTTGGCAATGTTGTATTTATGGTGTTCGCTCGATTCAAAAAGAATAGCGGTTGAAATGTGAAGAAAAATACCGATAACAAGTGCGTAGGCAATGTGGCCATACGCTTCGTAATTATTAAGGCCAAATGATTGCAATACGTAACTGCTAAAGTAACCCAACGGAGCCATGAGCGAAAACACAGTGAGTACCATTAAACTTTTACTGCGCCCGGTTTGATGCTCTTTTAATAAGGACACAAAGGCGATGGTAATTGGGAAATTATGAATGATAAGGCCATACACCAACTGATGATTTACATGAGAACCATTGTTCAAGGCAAAGCTGTAAACGGGCAGTCCTTCTAAAAAAGAGTGAAGCAACAAACCAATAATAATGCCATAGGGCAAATGTTTTTTGCATTCGTTGCTGTGTAAGTGCACATGACCATGTTCAATGCCGGTGCTAAACGTATCAATAATTAACTGAATACAAAATCCAACCACAATAAAAAGTCCGGTTTGTTTCACATTTTGCTGTGCGAATGCTTCGGGCAACATGTGCATAATGGAAATGGCAAACAGATACGCGGCACTGAAAGCGAGGATTAAACGAAGGCGTGTGGCCTGCACCGAAATGTGGTAAGACACAAAACCTGTTACGAGAATTGGAGCAGTTAATAAAAGTATGGCAATGGCAGGATTCACAAATTATTTTCTAAATATTAAAATTAGTCGGTCAGAGTTTTTTAAATCAAAGGCTTCGAGTTTATAATTACCAAAGGCGTTAACAAGTTCCAAATTTGCTGCCTTTGCAAAGGCTTCAAAATCCTGTTGTTTTAGAAGCGACACACTTTCTTCAAAATAAAAGTTTTTGTTATCGGCAGTAAATTCTATGCGTTTAATAATGCTGTTATTTTTAACGGTTTTTTTAATCAGAAAATCAATCTCCTCGCGTTTCTCGGTGTAATCACTTTTTAACGAAGCCAAAACTTTTTCGAAATTAAAAAAGTCGATTACCAGAACGCCACCGGGTGTAAGTGCGGCGGCCACGTTTTTAAACACCTTAAAATTATCGTCGAAATGGCTAAAATAACCTATGCTGGTAAACAAATTAAAAACGGCATCGAAGTAATTTTCTTTAAAAGGCGTGCGCATGTCGTGAACATAAAAATGCAGCCGTTCGTTCTCTACTTTTCGGGCTTCATTAATGCTGTTGTCTGCCAGGTCGGTACCAGTTACATCGTATCCTTTTTTGTTAAGTGCAATCGAATGTCTGCCCTTGCCACAAGCCAAATCCCAAATGGTAGCCTGTGAATTCAGGTTTAAGTGTTTGCATAAATTGTCGATAAAAAAATTGGCTTCGGTATAGTCGCGGTTATTATACAGCAAATGATAATAAGGCGAATTAAACCAATCTACGTACCACTCGGCATTGTTCATAGTTTGTAAAGGTACTAAAAATAAAAACCGCCGAACATTCAGCGGTTTCTATCATTTAGTTAGTTTGTTTTGTTATTTAACTCGGGCTTTAACGTATTGGTATTTTTCGTACTTCTTACGGCCCAGATTCCAGTCGCCTTTGTATTTAGGACCATTAACTGCCGATGATTTAACAAAGCGGATTTTAGCCATGTTTACACCTTTTTCTTTAAGGGCGGCTCTGAGTTTTTTCTCGAGGTTATTGGCACGCATGGCTGCAAGACCCTTGTTTCCGCCTTTGCCCCTGCGAGGCACTCTTGATGCACTGCCTTCGATGATAATGGTTACACCGGCTCTTTTCTTCTTTTTCTTTTTACCGCTGCTGGCTGGTGCTTTCTGCGCCACTTCCACTATCTGATTAATAAAGCGATCCCAACAAGCCACATCAGCTTCCACATCACGTTTGTTGTATGCAAAATACTTGCGGTAAGTGCCCAGTTCGCCACACTCTTCGTTCCCGAATGTATTACCATTTATACCAACAACAGCCGATTCATCGTAAGTGATGTAAAGTGTTTTACTAATGCGTTTTGCTTCAGCTATGCTTCCGGTAGTAAATATTTCCTTTTCAGAGGCATGACCATCCTTAATACCATATAATTCGTATTTGGTATCAGGGAATAATTCGATGCCTTTAATTACGCCTTTAGAATCTGTTACGACTTCTGTTTTTGTACCATCAGCATCGGTTAACACAATTGTAGTGTTAGGTACCGGTTTTTTGGTTTTAAAGGCCTTAACCACAACGTCAAGCAAAATTTCTTTGGTGGAAATAACTGATTTGCCTTCGAGGTACAAGATTTGATTAATGATTTTGGCCGATTTTACACCCATGGTACTAATTTCGGCTACCGGTGATTTTTTACCGCCATCTTCGGCATAAACCATGTATTTTTTATCAGCCTGTAGCGCTATGCCCTCGTATTTACCATTTTTATCGGCATCAAAAAACTTCTTGTCGCCACCAACTTCTTCCATGGTGATTTTTGCACCCGGAATTGCTTTTTTCTGCTTGGCATTATTTAAAACAACCGTATTCAGAATAATAGTTTTTTGTCTCACACGCACTTTACCCAGTTTTACAGGCTCCAGATTTACCTCGCGTTTAATTTCCTGATAGGCCTGCTCATTGTTTACAAACACATCTTCGTTGTAAAACTCCTCGCCATCATCTGTTTGGTAAGAAAAATTGTACTCCTTGCCTGGAGGTAAAATCGTAGAGAAAGTGCCATTGGTAATGCGTGGGCGGTAGGTTCCAATAATTTCGTTCGAAATTTTATCAGTAACAACAATTGTAATATTATCTGGTAACTTTTCGCCTTCAGCAGGAATTAATTGACCCTTAAACAAAGCAAGGAAACTTTCTTTAGCTTCGGCAATGGTAATTTTGTAGATGTCTTTTTCGCCATACCCGCCAACTTTGGCCGATGAAAAGTAGCCACGTTTACCATCGGGAGACATTACGTAAAACACGTCATCATCGGTAGTGTTAATAGGGTAACCAATATTTGTAACATTGGCAAATTTGTTGTCTTCGTTTAAAGAAGCAAACATAATGTCGTAGCCACCCATGGACTTGTGTCCGTTGGATGCAAAGAAGAAGGTTTGACCATCGGGGTGAATAAACGATCCGTCTTCGTCATACTCTGTATTAATTGTAGAACCCATGTTAAGGGCCTTACTCCATTTGCCGTTAGGCAGTTTAATACAGCGGTAAATATCTTTTCCACCATAGCCACCGGTTCTTTCAGAGGCAAAGAAAAGCACATTGCCATCGGCGCTCAAGCAGGCGTGTGACTCCTGATATTCGGTGTTTACATTAGAGCCAAATTCCTTTAAGTTGCTCCAGTCTTTGCCGTCAAAAGTGGTGTAATAAATATTTCCATCGCCGTCAGGGTTTTTGCTGTTTGGATCACTTTTGTAAACAATCAGTGTTTGCCCGTCGGGTGTTAAATTTATTGATGCTTCGTGTGCAATGGTGTTTACATTGTAGCTCAAAGCAACCGGTTTCGACCATTTTTCATTATCGTCTTTATACGAAACCACAATGTCTTCAAAATACTGACCGTCTTCGGTTTTTAATCCACCAGTAGAATTAGGGCGGCGTGTGGTATAAATCAGGGTTCTTTCATCAGCACTCAGTACCGGGCTAAAATCGGGCCACTCGCTGTTAACGCTGTCACCCAAATTGGTAATTTGAACATTGAGTGGTTTGGCTACCATTTCCTTTGCAAAGTTGGCAATCTCAACGTTGCGGTTAATCATTTGAATGTATTCCTTGTCTTTAGGATTAACCATTTTCCTGAAAATCTCATACTGGGCAATGGCTTCATCAAATTTATAATTGATGTGCAAGGCCTGTCCGTAAAAGAAATGTGCCAAAGGAGCGGAGGCTTTTTCAAGAGGCTCGTCAATGCGGTATTTTTGAGAAACGTTTTTAACTGCTTTGGCCAGATAGTATTCGGCTTTTGATTTTTGGAGGGCCGATTGCACGTAGCACAAGCCAAGCAAATAATTAATGTTGGCCGATGAAGAGTCTATTTTATAGGCTTTTTCAAAGTTTTCTGTGGCCTTTTCCGGGTTATTTTCCAAATAGAGGTAAGAACCCTCCATAAAATAATCTTTGTAAGAACCTTTTGTTTGTGAAAAAACAAAGCCGGTAAATAATAAAAAAGCAGCGCTAAATAAAAATCTCATCTTTAATTAATAGAAGAAGCAAATTTAAAAGTTTATTTTAGATTACAAAATGCAGTTGGCAAAGAATGATTAGACCTGAATTGTTGATGAAAAAGCCAATCCGTCGGTTGTGGCAATCAATTTGTCGGTAAAAGCTTAATTTGGTTATCTTTGCGGCCTGAAATTTTAAATGACAGTTACCGAAGAAATAAAAAGACGGCGAACTTTTGCCATTATAGCGCACCCAGATGCGGGTAAAACCACTTTAACAGAAAAACTGCTGCTGTTTGGTGGCGCCATTCAAACCGCAGGAGCCGTTAAATCCAATAAAATCAAAAAGGCCACCACCTCCGATTTTATGGAAATTGAGAAGCAAAGAGGTATCTCCGTGTCAACCTCCGTTATGGCCTTTGATTACAAGGATTATAAAGTAAATATTTTAGATACACCCGGTCACGAAGATTTTGCCGAAGACACCTACCGCACGCTGAGTGCTGTGGACAGTGTAATTATGGTTATTGACTGTGTAAAAGGCGTGGAACCACAAACGCGTAAATTGCTGGAGGTATGCCGTATGCGCAACACACCGGTAATTGTGTTTATTAATAAACTCGACCGCGAGGGTCAAAACCCATTTGATTTGCTCGATGAAATTGAGAAGGAGCTTAAAATTAAGGTAAGGCCCATGACCTGGCCAATTGGTATTGGTAAATCGTTTAAAGGTGTTTATAATCTCACCGAAAGCTCGCTAAACCTTTTTCAGGGCGATAGCAAGACAACTGTGGAAGAGAGATTGACCATTACCGATATTAACGATAAACAGATTGACCAACGTGTAGGAGTAGATTTTGCCGAGCAGTTAAGGGCCGATGTGGATTTGATTGACGGTGTTTACGACCCTTTGGATACAAAAAAGTACCTCGAGGGGCAGATTAGCCCTGTGTTTTTTGGAAGTGCCGTAAACAATTTTGGTATTAACGAGTTGTTGGATTGCTTTGTGGAAATAGCCCCATGGCCGCGCCAACGCGATACCGATGCCGGAATGGTGAAACCCGACGATGCCAAATTCAGTGGCTTTATTTTTAAAATTCATGCCAATTTAGACCCCAAACACCGCGACCGTATAGCTTTTTTAAGAATTTGCTCAGGCACCTTCGAACGCAATAAATACTATTACAATGTGCGCGAAAAAAAGCAAATGCGTTTTAGTAACCCCACAGCCTTTATGGCACAGCAAAAATCGGTAATCGACGAGGCTTTTCCGGGAGATGTGATTGGTTTGTACGATGCCGGAAATTTTAAAATAGGCGATACCCTAACCGAAGGCGCCAGTTTCAACTTTAAGGGAATACCTAGTTTTTCGCCCGAATTGTTCAGGTATGTCACCAACATGGACCCCATGAAAACCAAACAACTTCAAAAAGGTTTGGAACAATTAACGGACGAAGGTGTGGCCCAGTTGTTTACCAAAAAGGTAGATGGCCGCAAAGTGATTGGTACCGTGGGAGCCCTGCAATTTGAAGTAATTCAGCATAGGTTGAAGGCAGAATACAATGCCAGTGCCAGTTTCGACCAGATAAACCTCTATAAGGCTCTTTGGATAAGCTGCGATGATAAAAAGAAACTGGAAACCTTTATGCAGGACCGTAACGCCCATATAGCATTGGATAAAGAAGATCGTCCTGTGTTTTTGGCCGAAAGCGCATGGTTGCTGCAAATGGCACAGGAAAAATTCCCCGACATTCAGTTTCATGTGAAGAGTGAGTTTTAGGGTTGTTAAAATGAAAAGGTCCGTAACGGATTAGAGTTTAATAAATTTTAAAACACAAAGACCCGATTTGAAATAATAGGTACCACTTTCTAACTTTGAAATATTTACACGCTTAAGGTATTTATCTTCTTTCATTATTTCAAGCAAACCTGTAACCTCCAAACCAAGGGAATTAGTAATGGAAATACCTTGCGCATCACCAAAAACCAAAATTTCTGACTCCGCCGGATTTGGATAGATTTTTATCCCTTGTGACACGTTTGATTGAAGTTTAATGGTCTCAATCCATGAATAGTCATGGCTTCCATCAAAATCGATTTGTTTTAACCGGTAATATGCCAGGTCTTGTAACGGAAAATTATCCGAATAATGGTATTTTTTAATAACTTTACTTGTACCTGCACCTTTCACTCTGCCAATTTCTTCCCAATTAAGCCCGTTGGCAGACCGTTCGATGGCAAAATAAGCATTGTTTAATTCACTATATGTTTTCCAATTTACCTCAACCTGCTGATCGCCCGGTTTTAGCTCAAAATTGCTTAATTCAATAGGTAATGCACTTGTGCAGCTTGCACCATTAGGAATTAACCGAATGGCAGCAATAACAAATCTGTTTTGGCTACCACTGGCTGTTGAAGTTGGGTTTTCAGTAGCCGCTGTTGTAATTGATTTAGTATTAACGGACGAAGATTGACCGCCACCGGCGCCATTCAAATCTACGCGTTCTGTATATCCTGTTGCTGGTGTGTGTGTTCGCGAATCACCACCATGGGTGGCATATATTACCACTTCACTAGGTAAAACCGAAATTCCTGAGCTAAGGTTAACAGTGCTTGAAGTTAGCCTTTGTCCGGTACCCGTTGTACAAACAGGTGTAGATTGATTAACACCGGTAAGCGTAACTGCCATGGTGTAATAACCATGACTTGTAGTTGGATTAGAAATACTAAAAACTGGAATAAATGTGGTATGAGTAGCCGCTGTAATTCCGGTATTGTTTAAACTCCACATTTCTACCCTGCTTTGACTACCACCACCTGTAAAGGTGCTTGTTTGAACAATCTGAGTCATTGACTGACCGCCATAAGTTACTGAAGTAACATCATTGGTATTATCATCATCTTCGTATGTAATAATATAAAGAAGAAGTCTGTTGCTACCAGCCGCCGCAGTAGTTACATTAGGTGCCGAAGTGGTTGAATTCCATCCATTTGCAAATGCAATTTGAGCATGGATAAAACCGCTAGAAGATATAAGCAGAAATAAAAAAATAATAAGCTTTACTTTAATCATAATGTATTAAGTCTTTGGTATATCCCTTATTGTAAAATTATAAATAATTATTTGTAAAATATTCTAAGCACAATTGCAAATTGTAAAGGCAGATAAAAATATCCAAAAAAATACCCAATTGTTTATTTCCAAATCCTTTGCATTATACCTTATTTGCGGTATATTTGCAGTCTAATTAGATTTATTCTAATTAACTAAATTACTTAAACTGTTTAAAAACAAATAGTTATGATTACAGTAACCGAAAATGCAAAAAATCACGCACTGGTATTAATGAAAGAAGAAAACCGTCCGAACGACTCATTTATTCGTGTTGGCGTAGAAGGTGGTGGATGTTCAGGCTTGTCGTATAAACTCGAATTTGACAATGTGAAAAAGGATGGCGACCAGATGTTTGAAGACAAGGGTGTAAAAATTGTGGTGGACCGCAAAAGTTTTCTTTACCTGGTTGGCACCGAACTCGAATACACCGGCGGCTTAAACGGCAAAGGCTTTGTGTTTAATAATCCAAACGCTTCCCGTACTTGTGGTTGTGGAGAGAGCTTTTCAGTTTGATTTCCTTTTAACTCGAAAAGTTAAAATAGTATGATTGTTGGAAAGTTAAATAAACGGAATGCCGCGCCAGGGATGCGCAGGGTTTAGCTCTTTTTTACCGCCTGCCTCTTTGGCGGTAAAAAAAGCCGGATCACGCCAAGGCGTGAGGAGCCCGAAGCAGCCCGCCCGCCTGCCTGCCATTGCGCAGGCTTGTGTGCGGCAGGCAGGGGCGCCCAAATAAACTAATACAGCATTTTTAAATTATGCCTGAACAAAACGAAATATTAGAACAACATATAAATAAAGACTACGAGTGGGGCTTTATTACCGACATTGACAGCGACACCTTTGCCAAAGGCCTGAATGAAGATGTTGTGAAAGCGCTTAGCAAGAAAAAAAATGAACCGGAATGGATGCTGGAGTTCAGATTAAAAGCCTTTCGTCATTGGTTAACCATGAAGGAGCCTGATAGTTGGGCACATTTGCCGTATCCTAAAATTGATTTCCAAAACATCAGTTATTATTCCGCACCTAAAAAGAAACCGGAATTAAAAAGTCTGGATGAAGTAGATCCCGAACTTTTAAAAACATTTGAGAAATTAGGTATTTCCTTAGAAGAGCAAAAACGCCTGAGCGGAGTGCAATCCAACATAGCTGTGGATGCTGTGTTTGACAGTGTTTCGGTGAAGACAACCTTTCGTGAAACCCTGGCCGAAAAAGGAATTATTTTCTGCTCGTTCAGTGAGGCTGTTTTGGAATTTCCTGACCTGATTAAAAAATACATGGGCATGGTAGTGCCACCCACCGATAATTATTATGCGGCTTTAAACAGCGCTGTTTTTAGCGACGGGTCCTTTTGTTATATTCCAAAAGGAGTGCGTTGCCCCATGGAGCTTTCTACTTACTTTAGGATAAACGCCACGGGCACCGGGCAGTTTGAGCGAACGCTTATTGTTGCCGATGAAGGAAGTTACGTGTCGTATTTAGAAGGTTGCACAGCGCCGCAACGCGACGAAAATCAATTGCACGCCGCCATAGTTGAAATTATTGCGCACAAAGATGCTGAAGTAAAATACAGCACGGTGCAAAACTGGTATCCTGGTGATAAAGAAGGAAAAGGCGGCATATATAATTTTGTAACCAAACGCGGTATTTGTTTGGAAGACAATTCTAAAATAAGCTGGACACAAGTTGAAACGGGTTCGGCCATTACCTGGAAATACCCATCGGTAATATTAAAAGGCAATAATTCAGTGGGCGAATTTTATTCGGTGGCCTTAACCAACAACAAACAGGAAGCAGACACCGGCACCAAAATGATACACATTGGCCGTAATACGCGCAGCACTATTATTTCGAAAGGAATCAGCGCAGGTTTTAGCAACAACAGTTACCGTGGCCTTGTGCAAATACGCAAAGGTGCCACCAACGCACGTAACTTTTCGCAATGCGATAGTTTGCTGATGGGCGACAAATGCGGTGCGCACACATTTCCGTACATTGAAATAAAAGATAAAAGTGCCGTGGTAGAACACGAGGCCACAACCAGTAAGATAGGCGAAGACCAGTTGTTTTATTGCAAGCAGCGCGGTATTGGTATGGAAAAAGCCATTGCCTTAATTGTAAACGGTTATTGCAAGGAAGTATTAAACAAACTCCCCATGGAATTTGCTGTAGAAGCGCAAAAGTTATTGGCAATAAGTTTGGAAGGAAGTGTTGGGTAAGAATTATGACTAAAGAAGTAATAAATGCACAATTTGAATCTTTGATTTTTGAATTCAGAGGCATGAAAGTGATGATAGATTCAGATTTAGCAGCCTTATACGATGTTCCTACCAAAAGATTAAAAGAACAGGTTAAACGCAACATTTCCCGATTTCCACAGGATTTTATGTTCGAGCTTAATAATTTGGAAAAGTTGGAACTGGTCGCAAATTGCGACCGGTTAAAAAAGTTAAAGCATTCTTCTGTTAATCCAACTGTGTTTACAGAACAGGGAGTTGCAATGCTTTCATCTGTTATAAATTCAGAAAGAGCAATACAGATTAATATTGGAATTATGCGGGTTTTCGCTCAGTACAGATCAATGCTAAGAGAAAATGCAGACTTAAAAAAAGACATAATAAAGTTAGACGAAAAGTTAAACAAGGCTTTTCAGTTTTTGTTAGGTAAAATAGATGAATTACATCAAAAGAAGCAAAAAGTGAAACCTGTTGGTTATAAGTATAAAAGCAAAGACAAATAGAATGATATCAATAAAAAACTTACACGCCTCAGTAGATGGCAAAGAAATATTAAAAGGAATTAACCTGGAAGTAAAAGCCGGCGAAGTCCATGCCATTATGGGCCCCAATGGTTCAGGAAAATCAACACTTTCGAGTGTATTGGCTGGCCGCACAGATTATGAAGTAACCGCCGGAGAAGTTATATTTAATGGTAAAGATTTGCTGGACATGGAAGCCGAAGACCGCGCCCGCGAAGGTTTGTTTTTAGCGTTTCAGTATCCCATCGAAATTCCGGGAGTGAGCAACGTTAACTTTTTAAAAACTGCCCTTAACGAAATTCGCGAATACAAAGGCGAGGAACCAATAGCAGCCAAGGATTTTCTGGCCTTATTAAAAGAAAAACAAAAACTGGTGGAACTGGATGGTAAATTAGCCAACCGCTCAGTAAACGAAGGATTTAGTGGCGGAGAAAAAAAACGCAACGAAATTTTTCAAATGGCCATGCTGAATCCAAAATTGGCAATATTGGACGAAACTGACAGTGGATTAGACATTGATGCATTGAAAATAGTAGCCAATGGCGTTAACACTTTAAAAACAAAGGAGAACGCGTTTATTGTAATTACTCACTACCAACGATTACTCGATTACATTGTACCTGATTTTGTTCATATTTTATATAACGGAAAAATTGTAAAATCGGGCACAAAAGAATTGGCGCTTGAATTGGAAGCGAAAGGTTATGATGAGATTAAGAAACAGTTTGAAACTATAGAGAGTTAATTATGGTGGAAGCGAAAACAAATACTGCACAAATTCTCATTGATAAAATCTCTGCAAAGGCTGCGAAGGTAAATTATATAAAAGACGAAACGCTTACCAATGCCCTGATGTATCTCGAAACAAAAGGAATTCCCACCAACAAACACGAAGATTATAAGTACTGTAATCTGGATGCTGTAATTAAAAAGGAATTTAAAAATATTGAACAAAAATTTAGTTCTATTTCAAATATTAATGAATATAAATTGGCGGACGCTATCACATTGGTTGTGGCAAATGGTGAATTTTCAGAAGAACTCAGTGATAAAATAATTCTGAAAGGTATTTCATTAAGCAAATTATCTTCACTTAAAAGCAATTCTTCAGTAGGTACTTTAGCCGATGTTAACTCTGATGCCTTTATTGCTTTAAACACTGCTTTTAGTTCCGATGGATTTTATCTGAAAATTGAAAAAGGAAATGCTTTGCAAATTCCAATTCACATTCTTTACATTTCCACAGCAGATTCCGAAGCATTTGTTAATACCAGAAATGTGATTGAACTGGAAGAAAACGCAGAAGCCACCATTATAGAAGAACAACTGGTGATTGGCAGTTCGAAAATTTTCACCAATTACCTGAGCGAAAAAATTGTAGCACAAAATGCAAAACTAAATTGCAGCACTTTTCAAAACGAAGGCGATAAAGGTTACTCCATAAATACTAATCAGGTAAATGTTCAACGTTATGGACATTATAATCATACTACAGTTACATTAAGCGGACAGGTGGTGCGTAATAATCATAATGTGGTGTTGTTGGGCGAAAATTGCGAAGCACATTTGAACGGTTTATTTTCTGCCAAGGGCACACAGCTTATAGATAATCACACTTTAGTAGATCATCAGGTGCCGAATTGCGAGAGCAACGAATTGTACAAAGGCATAGCCAACGATAAAAGTACCGGCGTTTTTAACGGTAAAATATTTGTACGAAAAGATGCTCAAAAAACCAACGCCTACCAAAGCAGCAAAAATATTTTATTAAGCGACGACGCAACCATTGATACCAAACCACAATTAGAAATTTATGCCAATGATGTGAAGTGTTCACACGGCACATCTACCGGAAAAATTGACGAGGAAGCCCTATTTTATCTCAACGCCAGAGGCATTGGTAAAGAGAGCGCAAAAAAAATGCTCCTTTCTTCATTTGCTCAGGAAGTCATTAATAAAATTGAAGTGGAAAGTCTTCGCGATAAAGTGACTCAATTATTTGAAAACAACATTTAGGTTTTGATAGATATAAAAAAAATACGCGAACAATTTCCAATTCTTCAACAAAAAGTGAATGGCAAGCCGCTTGTGTATTTTGACAATGGCGCCACTTCGCAAAAACCAGAGGTGGTAATTGATGCTATTGGTAATTTTTATAAAACTGGCAATTCAAATATCCACCGTGGTGTGCACACGCTGAGTCGCCTCGCCACCGAACAATTTGAGCAGTCACGTAAAACCATTGCCACTCATTTTCATATAAAAAACGAACAACAGATTATTTTTACTTCGGGCACAACGGACTCCATTAATAAAGTGGCTCAGGGTTTGGCAAAGCACCATTTAAAGTCAGGCGACGAAATAATACTATCTACCTACGAGCACCACTCAAATATTTTGCCTTGGCAACTGTGGGCCCAGAAAAACGGTGGTGTATTAAAAGTAATTCCACTGCTCGAAGACAATTCGTTGGATTATGTGGCTTTCGAAAATCTGTTTTCAGAAAAAACAAAACTGGTAGCTATTACCCACGTGTCGAACACACTCGGGTTAATCACCAACTTACAAAAGATTAAGGAGCTCACTCAAAAATACAATGTTCCATTTTTGTTAGACGGCGCACAATCTGCTCCACACATGCGTATTGATTTAAACCAGATAGAGCCGGATTTTTTTGTATGCAGTGCACATAAAATGTACGGACCAACAGGTGCAGGAATACTTTATTTGTCTGAAAAATGGCTAGGCACTTTACCACTTGCAAGCACCGGAGGAGGCACCATTAAAACAGTTACTTTCGAAAAAACCGAATACGCCGAAGGAGCATTGCGTTTTGAACCGGGCACACCGCATATTGCAGGCGCCATTGGTTTTGCTACGGCCATAAAATTTATGGATGAGGTGGGGATGAATCATTTATACGAGCATGAAAGTTATTTAGTAAATCACGCACAAAAGGCCCTAAAACAAATTCGAGAGGTTGAACTTTACGGTGCCAATGATCACAAGGCTGGGGTGATTTCGTTTAATGTAAAAGGACAACACCCTTTTGATGTGGGCACGCTTTTGGATAAATACGGAATTGCCGTAAGAACCGGACACCATTGCACGCAGCCACTGATGCAGTGTTTGGGCGTTCAGGGAACGGTAAGAATTTCTTTTGCAGTTTACAATACAATAGAAGAAGTTGATTTTTTTATTGAGAAGTTAAAAAAAGTAATCACCATGTTACAATAAGAACTATGAAGATTGAGGATGTTGAAAAAGAAATTCTGGAAGAATTTGAATTTTTTGGTGACGATTGGGAAGCGAAATACGAGCACCTGATTGATTTGGGAAAATCTCTGCCATTGATTGAAGCGCAATTTAAAACGGAAGAAAATATCATACAGGGATGCCAGAGCAGAGTGTGGTTAAATTCTGAACTAAAAGATGGAAAAATGATTTTTACCGCCGATAGCGACGCCATTATCACCAAAGGAATGGTGGCCCTGATGATTCGTGTATTGTCTGGTCAAAAACCGGAAGACATTGTAAATGCAAAAATGGACTTTGTAGATAAAATTGGATTAAAAGAGCATTTGAGTCCAACGCGTGCCAACGGATTGGTGAGTATGATAAATCGGATGAAAAAAGAAGCGATTTTAAATATTGAGAAGTGAACTGGTGATTGCGCCAGGGATGGAGCGGCTTGTTTGAGCTCCTTTTTGTTATTCCATTGTTGGAGAGACTCCTGGAACGGAATAACAAAAAGAGCGAAGGGCAAAAGTTCGGTGAACTTTTGAGCCAGACAGTGAGAAAGCGACAGCCAGCCCGGGCGCCCAAAAAAATAAATAGTATTACAATTATTTGAAGTAACGAATGGCCGCAATAATAATTACAAAGAATACAGACCTGATGCAACGGGTGATTGATGAAATTAAAACCTGTTACGACCCCGAAATACCCGTGGATATTTGGGAGCTGGGTTTAATTTACGAATTGCACCTCGACGATGACAATAATTTAAAAATTGTGATGACCCTTACATCGCCCAACTGCCCTGTGGCCGAAAGTTTGCCGGCAGAGGTGGAAAATAAATTAAAATTGGTTCAGGATATTAAATCGGCCGAACTAAAACTCACTTTTGAACCGCCCTGGGAAAAAGAAATGATGAGCGAAGTGGCGCAACTGGAACTGGGTTTTATGTGATTTTACACACTCATTATTATTCCTATCTTTGTAAACCCATACATAACATGGCAAAAGACACTACCATCCGCTGTTCTCTCTGTGGGAGAGACAAAAAAGAATCGAAAATACTCATAGCCGGCATTAACGGCCATGTGTGTGATAGTTGCATTACACAGGCCTACAGCATTATTAAAGAAGAAACCGTAGGCGAACAAAAACAACAGGTTCAGCATGCACTTAATTTGCTAAAGCCACTTGCCATTAAAGAAAAACTGGATGAATATGTGATTGGGCAGGACGATGCCAAAAAAGTGCTGAGTGTGGCGGTTTACAATCATTTTAAACGCATTGCCCACGCTGCAAAAAACAATAAGGAAGAAATTGAAATCGATAAATCCAACCTGATTTTGGTTGGAGAAACCGGCACCGGAAAAACATTACTGGCACGCACCATTGCCAACCTGTTAAACGTGCCGTTTTGCATAGCCGACGCCACGGTTTTAACCGAAGCAGGTTATGTGGGCGAAGATGTGGAGAGCATTTTAACCCGTTTGTTGCAGGCTGCCGACTACGATGTGGCCGCTGCCGAAAAAGGAATTGTGTTTATTGACGAAATTGATAAAATTGCGCGTAAGAGTGATAACCCTTCCATTACCCGCGATGTGAGTGGCGAAGGCGTACAACAGGCCATGCTCAAATTACTCGAAGGCACCGTGGTAAACGTGCCACCACAAGGCGGTCGTAAGCACCCCGATGCCAAAATGATTCAGGTAAACACCCGCAATATATTATTTATTTGTGGCGGCGCTTTTGATGGCATTGAAAAGAAAATTGCGCGCCGTTTAAATACTCAGGCCGTTGGTTATTCGTCCAGCGTTAACGAAAGAGAATTGGATAAGGCCAATTTGTTGCAATACGTTTCTCCGCAGGATTTAAAAGCATTTGGACTTATTCCCGAATTAATTGGCCGTTTGCCTGTGTTAACGTATTTAAAGCCATTGGACAGAGAAGCATTGCGTCAGATTTTAACCGAGCCCAAAAACGCACTAATGAAGCAATACAAGCAATTGTTTAAAATGGAAGGCACCAAGCTTGAATTTGACGAAGAAGTACTGAATCTGATAGTGGACAAAGCCATTGAATTTAAACTCGGTGCCCGCGGATTGCGTGGTATTTGCGAAGCAATAATGACGGATTTAATGTACACTTTGCCAAGCGAGGAAAAACCGGTGAAACAATTTACAGTGTCTTTGGATTATGCTCTCGAAAAGCTTAAAAACGCCAAGCTAAATCAGCTAAAGGTGGCCTAAATTTTTCTAAATTATTTTTGAAAGTTCTTCCTTTACACTTTGGCTGTATTGGCCAAATAATTCCTGTTCAATTAATCCAAATTCGTTTTGGTGGTAGCTTTTAAAAATCTCAGCGTTTTTGAGGTAATGAATTTTAAAGCAAATATTGAGTAAAGGCTCAAGAATGTGCGACGAAATAAAAACGGTTTTACCTCTCTCGTTTAAAATACTAATTATAACTTCCAGAATTTTGTTGGTCTCTAGGTCGAGCCCGTTAAAAGGTTCATCCAGAATAAAAATTTCCTTGTCCTGTTTTATTTGACTTAGCAAAAGAAGTTTTTTCTTCATGCCGGTGGAGTATTCTTCTACAAAAGCATTCAGGGGCAATTTAAAAAGTAAGGCCAGTTTTTCTTCGTTGTAACCCTCACTGCTTTTAGGAAACACACTTAAAAATTCGGCACCTGTTAGTTTCGGGTAAAAGAAAAGATCGGTGTCAATAAAAGCCATTTGTTGGTGCAAAATAGCTTTATCGTTCAGTAAAAATTCGCAGTTGCTATCCTTTAAATAGCCCGCAAGAAGATTAAAGAAGGTTGTTTTTCCGGCACCATTTAAGCCAACAACTCCGTGGGTTTTACCACACTCAAACGAAATGGCAATATTCTGCAATATGGCAGTGTCGTTGTATCCAAAACGAGGTATTTTAGCTGTGATCATCGAGATAAATTAAAAGATTTTTTTTCGCCTTTTTTTTGTTTGAAAAAAATATGTAAACGCCTAATGGTAATAAATACGGCAGGGCAAGTGTCGCCGTAAGAATAACAAAATCCATGCTAAAAGAAAGTGAAGTACTGGGTCGGTAATTGGCATACTTAATGTAAATGGTTGTGGCTCCAAGCAACATAAAACCTAAAAGAAAAGAAAGATTAAACGACAAAGCATCCGGTTGAAATATTGAATTGATTATTAAAACAGGCGCATTAATAATAAAAATAACTTTAAGTAAAAAGAGAACCTTTTGATTTAAAAATCTGGAAACTGGCATTGAATCAGGATTAAGCATAACTCTGGGTTCATTTGTGCTGTAAAAGCCCAAAAGAATGCTATTAAACAAGAACAGGGCAACAATGGCAAATAATTTTACAGAGCTAAGCGTTAGCATGACTAAAAATAGCAGAACTAAAATTAAATAATTGCCTCTTATACCCGAAATCCATTCAAAATGTGCCTTTGGAATAAAGCGGGTGGCAAAAAATAATTTGGGCGAATACGGTATTAAATTTGTAAAAGGTAAAAGCGAAACACATCCGTGAAGTACCAGAGCTTCGGGTATTTGAGAATTAACTACAAAACCCAGAGAGAAAGGCAAAACAGTTAAATTGTAGTTAAAGCAAAGCTGCGATTTTGTGCTGTTAAAGTATTTATTAATAAAATTAAGATCACGTCGTTTTTGGTGAAAACTAAAAATGCCAAAAATAATTGGCAATAGAAAAACGAGATTGTGTTTTTGATTGTTAGAAACAAAGGATACCGAAAAATAAATGGCCACGCCAACAATAATAAAAAACCAAAGGCCTAATTCACGTTTGATTTGTAAAAACCGTATCTGAAGCAATTGCACAAACAAAGAAAACAAATAAAAATCTGACTTTCTTTTAATGATTGTTAAAATAATTAGGGTTGATTTATTTCGCTAAGAATTGTAATTTGCCAAAAAAATTAGGTATTAGCTTAGTGTACAATGAAAACTCCGGTAAAGAACAAAAAAAGTAAACCAACCCGTGTGCATTTATCGGGAGTGGTTAAACAGGCTTTCAATCTGATAAATGCGTCTCGAAACCTGGTAATAAGGCAAACCAACACCATAATAGTTTTTACTTACTATCAATTGGGACGACTAATTATTGAAAACGAACAGGGTGGCACTGATAGGGCTGCCTATGGCAAAGAAACCATTAAAGAATTAAGTATTCACTTAACAAAAAAATTTGGCGATGGATTCTCTGAGCGTAATATCGATCAAATGCGCTTGTTTTATTTGGCTTTTAAACAACGTGGTTCTTACATCCAAAGTCCGCAGACACCGTCTGCGAAATCTTCTTCGGGTAAAAGTCCGCAGACACTGTCTGCGAAATCTTCAAAATCCACATCTTCAAAAAACAAGTTACACAACAATTTTGCCGAACTTTTTCCACTTTCATGGTCGCATTATGTTTTGTTATCACGCATCAAAAACGCTGATGAAAGATCGTTTTACGAAATAGAAACCATTCAGGGAAACTGGAGTGTGCGGGAATTACAGCGCCAGTTCGATGGCTCTTTGTTTGAGCGACTGGCCCTTAGCAAAGATAAAAAGAAAGTGCGTGAACTGGCCAGCAAAGGACAGGTGGTGCAAAAACCTGAAGATGTTTTAAAGTCAACCTATATACTTGAATTTTTAGGTCTGGAAGCTAAAAGTAATTATACTGAAACTGATTTGGAAACGGCCATCATCAGCCGAATAGAACATTTTCTGATTGAAATGGGTAAAGGCTTTTTGTTTCAAGGCAGACAAGTGAGGTTTACTTTTGACAACGATGATTTTTTTGTGGACCTGGTATTATACAACCGGCTTTTGCAGTGCTTTGTTCTGGTGGATTTAAAAATCGGAAAAATAAGGCACCAGGATATAGGACAAATGCAGATGTATGTTAACTATTACGACCGCTATATAAAAACAGATTTTGAAAAACCAACCATCGGCATAATTATTTGCAAGGACAAAAGCGACGCCGTGGTAGAAATAACCTTACCAAAAGACAACAAAACTATCTTTGCCAAAGAATACAAACTGTATCTTCCAAGTAAAAATGAACTAATAAAACTCATTAAGGAAAAGTAAATAACATAGATAAGATTCGCTACATTTAACCAATAAAAAACAACAATGAATTTTTCAAACTACAATTTTACCGTTAGCGAACGTTTTATACGTTATGCAAAAATAGATACACAATCCGATCCGCTGTCACCAACTTGCCCAAGTACTGAAAAGCAAAAAAATTTGTCACGCATTTTGGTGGAAGAACTTTTGGCAATGGGGATTAAAGATGCCCACATGGATGAACACGGTTATGTATATGCCACTATTGAAAGCAATACCGATAAAAAAATACCGGTGCTGTGTTTTTGTTCGCACGTGGATACAGCTCCGGATTGTACCGGCACTAACGTAAAACCAATTGTGCATAAAAATTATCAGGGAAACGACATCGTTTTACCCGGTGATACTTCCCAGGTAATTAAAGTATCAGAACATCCCGATTTAAAAGGAATGATAGGGCACGACATTATTACCACCGACGGTACAACCTTATTAGGTTCCGACGACAAATCGGGTGTGGCCGAAATTATGGATGCCGCACATTATTTAATGACTCATCCCGAAGTAAAGCATGGAAAAATCCGCATTTTGTTTACCCCCGATGAAGAAATTGGTCGTGGCGCTGATAAAGCCGATATTAAAAAACTGGGCGCTGACTTTGGCTACACACTCGATGGTGGAAAGGCCGGCACACTTGAAAACGAGACTTTTAGCGCCGACATGGTGACCATGAAAATCAAAGGATTTTCAACGCATCCGGGTTATGCTAAAGATAAAATGCAACATGCTATTAAAATTGCGTCACAGATTATTTCTAAAATTCCGCAGGACAAAACCCCTGAAACTACTGAGAAAAAGCAGCCGTTCATACATCCTACCTCCATTAGTGGCGGTTTGGAAGAAGTGGAAATGAAATTTATCATTCGTGCATTTGATACGCCAACTTTATTAAAACTCGAAGAGGAACTTAGGCAAATTGCTGTGGAGGTAATTTCAAAATACGATAAGAGTTCTTACGAATTTAATGTGGTGAATCAATACCGCAACATGCGCGAAGTGCTTGAAAAAACGCCTGAGATTATCAACTATGCTTTGGAGGCAATCAAACGCACGGGTATTACTCCCGAATTGGATAGCATACGTGGTGGCACAGACGGTTCGCGTTTTTCGTTTATGGGATTGCCTACTGCTAATTTGTACGCCGGAGAGCACGGTATTCATAGCAAGCAGGAGTGGGTGAGTGTGCAGGACATGCAAAAGGCCGTAGAAACCATTGTTTATTTGGTAAATATCTGGGAAGAAAACGCCTAAACTTTCATGGTAAGCATTGAGACAGTTCGCAAACTAGCTTTAGCTTTTGAAGAAGCTGAAGAGCTGCCACACTTTGAGAAAACATCTTTCAGAATTAAAAAGAAAATTTTTGCCACACTTAATGTAAAAGAAAACCGCGCCTGCCTCAAATTATCTGAAACAGACCAATCTGTTTTTTGCGCTTTTGATAAAGAAGTCATGTATCCGGTGCCCAACAAATGGGGCAAGCAGGGCTGGACATTGGTGAACCTTAAAAAAATAAGAAAAGACATGTTTGCCGATGCCCTAACCTGCGCGTATTGCGAGGTGGCACCGGAGAATCTGAAAATGAATTACAACCTAACTGCGTATAAATTGGTTCAGGGAAAAGAAAAATGATAAATCGCTAATTCAAAAATAAATTGAATTTGGTTTTAAGAATCTCCTGCCCGCCCATGCCTTTATATTTTTCTTTTTTCATGTTGTGCGTAAAATAGGCATTCGCAATTTTTTTTACATTTTTATGATTAATGCCCGCATCAAACTCTCTCAATGATTCGGCATCTCCCTGGCCTGTTCCAATCCACAGCGCGTTACCGCCGAAAACCTCGCTAAATGAACCGCCAGAATTTTTGATGTAACTCAATGCCATATCCGACAGTATAAGCACACTATAGCCACGGAAAAGCTCAGAGGTCATAAGCTCGGTACCAAGATTTAGAATAGCACTCTGCGCTTTTATATCAAGCTTATTAAAGCCTTCGTCAGATTGAATATCTGTTCCCCTGATTATAGCTCTGGAGTATCTGGCAACTGTTATTTCGTTAACCTTAGTATCTTCAATTTCGCCCACCATTTTTTCGAATGTTCCAGCCGATCTGTGAGAGAGATTCACCTTTTCTTTATTGGAGTGCTGAACTTTGCCGATTTTAAATTCGTGATTGTGAAAATTAACTTTATGACTCAGGTTTTTATGTGAATTCATGTTTTTAATCCCTTTTGCATATCCTATCCAGTCTTTGCCCGAACCTATTTTTACTGTGTGCTTTGCTTTTAACGTTTTACCGGTAGCTTTCAATACAATCTGTTTGGTTACTTCTCTTATGGTATCCTGATTTTTATCTTTTGTTTGTTTTCCTATCCTGTCTTGTATTTTTTCTTTACGCTTTTTGTTTAGTTGCTTTTGATTTATTTTTAATTGTTTTTCTTCCTCTTTAGTGTATTGATTACTCCCAATTTCGTCGTCGAGTGGTTTGAATAAAGTATCCAAATTATATTCAACTTTTTTTTTCGTCCTGTTGCTTGACCTTGTACTTACCATCCCCCCCACATCCACATGCTTTATTGGGTTTCCACTCACAAAGGCATAAAGATTCAATCCATCAATAGTGCCGGCAGGGTCGGGGCTTAACCAGCGGCAAAGCCAGGTGCAATAATAACGCATGCCGTAATAATACAATCCGGTGTTGGCATCTTTTTCCTTACCGGAGTAGCGGTAGCGTTTCACTTCAATTTCTGCGCCTCCTGCTTTAACAGCCGTGCCGCCATAAGGGTAATATTCTTCCCAGCTGATCACCTTTGCTTCGCGGTCGAGTTCTAATACCGAGCTATTCAAATGATTTTCTAATTGGTAACGCACCTGCGATATTTCTGTGCCTTCGCTTACATTGCCCTTTATCCAATAACGCCATTCGGCTGCGGCAGGTTCAAAACGCAGAGTATGCCATTCGCTGATGAGCTGTGCTTCGGTATTTATAGCCTGTTGCTTTTTTAAATATATTTCCAAACCACCTAAATAAATGGTTTCGTCAATATTTAATATACTGCCTTGGTTGGCATATCGCTCAGTGACTTTGCGTACCCGTTGCCCGCCGCCATCATATACATAATATTCAGCATCAGGTGCAGCATTTGAGCGTTCTACCAATATTACTTTTTGTATGTTGTTGCGGTAGTTCCAACTAATGCTGCTTAAGCCGCCAAGGTTTAACTGATTGCCGTTAACATCAAAACTAAAAAATTCGTTTATTTCCGAAGGTTGTTCGCAAACGCCTAAGCTACTGCTTAATACCCTGTTTGAAGTTTTATCCGTTTGCATAGTGCGTGTGTAACAGGCATTGCTCACAGCGGCCACATGTTTTTCCTGTAACAAATTGCCACCGGTATCGTAAGTGTAATACTGCGTGTAGTTTTGCAGTTTGTTGGTGTCGTTTATACTCTGTGCCAGAAGACTGCCGTTGTTTTGGCTCTGCCGCCATAAACCGGCGTGTTCACGTCCTGTGGCTTTTATCAAACGGTATAACGAATCGTAGGTGTAATCGGCATCGGGCTCCACTTGCTGTCCGTTGCAAAATACGGTGGGGCAACTCAGGTCTTTGATATGACACACGTTACCATCGCCATCGTACCAATAAGAAATATTCTGCAACACTTCTCCATTTGAATGCGAGGTAAACAAATTTTGTAATTCGTAGGTAAAGGTATTGTAAGTGTATTTGCTCTTTACGCCGTTACCGTAAAGTATGCCCGTGCGTTGACCTTTGGCATCGTAGGTTATTTTTTCAAGAGATGGCGTGTCAGTATATAACTTTCCTTTCAGACTCACTTTTTTGAGTAGTCCCGTTGAATAAAATTCAGGATAACTGATGTTGCCATCGACATCTGTGGATTTGAGTACCCGACCAAGTGCATCGTAAGTGATGAGTGTAGTGTAAAGTGGAAGTTGCAAAAGTGTCGCCAAAGGTTCGGGGCAGCTAAATTCACTCAACTTTTCCGGTTTTTTTATTTTTTCAACTTCAGATGCGAGTGAACGCCAGAGTGCCGCGTCAACCAAATACCAGTTGACCTCATTTTTGTAGTCTTGGCTGATTTGCATGCCTGTTGAAAGAGGCAAGCCGCTTAAAGAATAATGAGGACTCATTTTAAATCCTGCTTCATCCAAATGGAATACAGGAAGTCCTTTAGCGTTCCACTTTTCAGCATTTTTAAAGTAAGGGAGGGAAGTTCCGTTTTCGGTATAACGGCTATCGCCATATAAAACAGATTGTACACACTGAATAGGTGATTGCTTAGATGCCTGCATGAGAATGTTAAGTGGTCGTTGCAATTCATCATAAACATAGCGCATTGTGGTTTGTTTCAAGTCACAGGAAAAGAGGGCGTTTCCAACAACGTTTTTTAACTGCCAATGTGTACCGGCATCTACCGAAATAGTGCGGATTACCTGTCCGCTCAAAGCATAATCTATCTTCAGATTGTATTTGTTATCTTCATTCAAACGCGGGTCGGATGATTCAAGAACCTGACCTTGTATGTCGAGCTCGCTGTTGCTTACGAGCACTTCTGTTAAACCGGTTTCGCTGCTTTTAAGGAGTTGTGTTGCCCGAATGGGATGGCCGAGATTGTCCAAATCTTTTCGGTTAGGCGTATTGTAAAACACCGCGGCTTTTCTAACACTGTTGATTTCGTTTTCGTCTTTAACAGGACTATCAGCGCGCACATTGCCGTCTTCGTCAAAAATACTTTTATAATAGGTGCTGTCTTTTATAGTATCGTTTGCATCGAAATGGTTTTCAGTCCAGGCGCAGGGGATGGCATCTACCCATTCTGTTTTTGTAATAAGTGTCAGCAAATTTCCTTTCGCGTCTCTGGCTTTCGGAATTTCAGTTCTTATCACACGCTCCAGTGGATCGTAGAAAAGTGTGGATGAAACACCCACCTCGTTGTACTCTTGATTGGGGATGTAACGATGCGTGTTCGAATAAAAAGGATCGTATTGTTGAAGGGCAGCCCCTTTATTATTGTAACGCACCGCACCGCTTGTTAACCATCGTGTATTTGCTTCGGAAGTGCTAATAGTCCCGTTTTCAAGCATTAGACGCACTTCACCTGCTTCTCTAACCTGTAATTTGTTTTGCAGGCTTCTTCCAAAACCATCGTTATACGCCACGTTTATAGTAATGTATGGCGTAGCTTCCCTTTCTTCAGGATATTTTTCGGCACTCAAACTCAGGGCATGAACAGGGACTTCATTTTTATTCCATGACCAGGCATCGTAATAAAAATAGCTGGCGGCATTTTGCAAATAATTTTCAGGATAGGTAAGTATTTCTTCAATGGAGGAAGGTTCAGGTAAGGGATTGTATTCAGATAATTCGGCAAATCCAATGCGCGCATCCCCTTCATGGCCATAGTGCGAAGTGGCAACCACCATGCCAAGCACATCAAACACTACTTCTGCCATGTTTCCGTTAGCATCTTTTATTTTTTGAGGTGCCATTAAACGGTAATCTGTTTTTTCAATGCTTGTTTCATTCGCCAATGGGTCGCGTACTTTTATTACATTGAGTTTATAAACGTCGTATGTGTATTCACTTAATTGTTTGTAGGGGTCGGTGAAGCTGGAAGGAAGATAAAATGAATTGGAATTGGCATAACTTTGTTGTGAGCCCGGATTCCAGTAGTAGGCTGATTCAGGCCCCTTGCTGTAATGTACAAAACCTCCCTGGTTCAATTGTGTTCCCGTAAGCAGTTGTTCTAATTCCTGTTCCGATAAAACGTTTTTAAACAGGTGTTGTGTTTGTGTAATATCGAGTTCAGCCGTTTCTGTGCGCGAAGGAAGTGCCTCTGGACTTACTGCGCCTAAAGGCAATTCAGAGTTCTTATCGGCATCAAAATAATAGTTTCTCGACCAATTCAGTAAAGAAGCAGTTGGTAATAAATTTTCGACGTGTTGTTTGAGCGATAGAAATCTGAAGTAGCCATCGGGGTCTGTTTGCAGTTCATTTAATTCGTAACTTTTTTGCTCTACCGGAATGCTTAAAAGATAGTGTGCCTGACTTGTGTTAAGGTGAGTAAAGATTGCCTGTTGCATCACTGCCCGAATTAATTTTTGTTGTTGCAATGCCTCGCCTCTGCGTGGATAGGCTATCTTACAGGAACGCAAAACGCTTCCATAGTCATCTATTTCGAGTGTAAAATCCTGACTCACCATTGGGTCGGCAGGATTGCGCTCGTATTGGTAGGAAATAGTTTCTTTTGAATGGATATGAAAAACGGCGTAGGGATTGTTTCCCCGGGTTTGTAATAGTTTTACTAAGCTTTGATTCTCACTTACCGTGTAAGGATTGTTTGCCCATTCGGTACCATCGAGACCATATAGCTCGTGACGCAAATTTTGGCCTTTGAGTGCCCTGTATGCTTCGTGGATAGTTGCACCATCGCTGTTGCCATTCAGATTTAGTTCGTCGTTGGGAAATAATTTGGCAGAAACATCTTTATCAAAAAATTCAGGTCGGTAATAATCGCGGATGTCTTTGCCATTTAGAAAGGCACCCGTGTGATACCAGGTTTTGCTGAGTACCGGAGGCACATAATGTTTTTTCTCAATAGCTACAAGGTTCGAGTTTTTTTCCGCAGAAGTTTTAATCGCCTCGTAACTTTCTGTATCTAATCTTTCCACACAACCGAATCCGCGAAACTCACGTTCCACTTCATCGTAATACCCATGATGATAACGGAATTCGCTTGTAAGGCGGGTGTTGGAGATGAAATCGAAATTTTGAACTGAAGAAACAACCTGAGTTGGAAAGGGCAGAGTAGTGACCCATTTTTTTCCGGCGGCCTTATCTTTCAGATAAGATAAGGTGGATGCACAATAATTTATCTGATGCATGGCTCCCATCTGATTATTGGTTTCATTCATCAGATAGGGCTTTGTACCGTTGCAAAAATCATAAAACCAGTGTTGGGGTTTTGAAACTGCTTTTGTGTAAACCAAACAGTTTGTGCCATTACCTAATACATCTGCCAGTTGCACCTGACTTAAATTATCCCAAGCCTCGGGCAAATCAACGCGAATGGGATTTGAAAACGAATTGCCGGATTGATTCATAAAAATATTGACATGATCGGCATAAATATATATCAGGTCAGTGGTACCACTTCCATCCAAATCGACCAATCGTAAACGCGATGAGTCAAATTCTGTATCAAATGCAGGGGCATTGGAAAGTTGAATGCGTTTTCCAAAACGTCCGTGGCCCAAACTTGGCCAACATTCTACCATACCTCTTGTAATACGCACCAGTTGCGGCTGACCGGCGCCAATCAAATCAACAAAGCCCAAGAATTCGCCGGGAGAGGACTGTTTTGAAAGTGGCAGAGTGTTTTCGTGCGGTTGCAAAATGGCATTTGCAAATCCTTTTTCGCGAATGGCCGGATAGAGTACCACATTTTTTTCTTCCACGCGCACCAAATCCGACAAACCGTTGCCGGTTAAATCACTGTGTTGATTCAAGGGGTCGCGATACGTAACAGGAACTTTTTCCAGTGGATAAAATCCTTCCCACTGATTGTGTTGATTTATTTTATAGTAACCGGTGTAGGCGTTATTGCTAACCAGCAAATCGAGTCGGCCATTGCCCGTAAAATCAATCAGCGAATGAGTGGAACTGTCTGTTTGTTTGTCGATAGGAAAAGAGTAAACCTCCTTCCATTCGGCGTATAGAGCATTACCAAGTACTCCCGCTCCAAGTGGTTCGCGGTAAAGTAAACTGGTTCCATCGGCGTATAAAATCCCCGGTATGCCTTCTCCATAAAGGTCGGTAAGGCTAAAGTGCCCACCGTCTGCTACTCCCGGAAAGGAATCTCCATTTTCTTTAGCAAACGTTTGGAAGAGCCCATCCTCCGGTGTAAATGCGGTATAAGAAAACAAAACGGGGGGTAAACTTTTAGAAGTATAGCGGTTCGTTTCTTTTAGATAGCCAATGTGTTCTGCCTGTTTTAATTGTGAAAGAGTTTGTGTGGATTCGTAATTCAATTTAAGAGCATGAACGAGCAAAGGATTTTCTCCGAATTCATCAGGAAAACGGTGAAACATCAGGATGTGTTTGCATAAACGGTGCGTGCGTTGTTCAAATCCTGCACGGTAGCTTGAAAATGAATCAGCACGAAGCTCCCAGGGTTTTGTTGGAAGATGGGGATTAAGATTGTTTTCACTTAAATCGTATTCGCCATAATCCATCACCATTTCAAAATGCCACAACACATTAGTGGGTTTATCCTCTAGTAATAGCAGGGATTGAATTGGTTGACTATTGCCATAACAAATTCTTTCGGGATACCGGTTGGCACTTTGAAAACGATTTGTTTCTGAATAATCATCAAGTAGTCCTTCTGCATTTTCTGATTTATAAATGAACAAGATATCGTTTCCATGTGCGTCTAAAGTTTCTTCTATCAGCCATTCAAAAATGCGGCTTTCATTTTCCGGGTCGCTAATGCGGGCCTGCGGCGTTTTTCCAAAAATTGTCTGACTGTTATCGGCTGAGTGAACTTTCCAAAAGGAGCCTTCCTTTTCGCTTACCCAGTGTTCGATGCGCGAAAAATCAATTTCCACTCTTGGGCGATAGCTTAGTACATGATAGGAAATATCATTGAGCAATTGTGTATCCACTTCACGACTTGTATCGTGCACCAGATAATCTGAACCGGCGAATAAAAATGTATCAGTCTTGTCGTATTTAGGAATTCCTTTTGAAGTTTGTCGTGATATGGATGAAATGCCAAGCCCGAAGCCAAGTCCGAATATCCCGTTTCCACTGCCTGAACTGTATTGTAAACCCAGCGTCGGCTCTGCTCCTCGGCATTGTGTGACTGAAAATGGAATGCTGAAAGAGGCAGTGCCTGTGAACTCATCGGCCTGAAACGTTTCGCCCATGCCTTGTATTGCTCCACCACCTTTGGGTAATGCCGGTTTAATCACTTCGGGTGTAGCGGAGGAGTTGTTTTGCCCGGTGTTGTTTTGTGGAGTTTTGTGTTCGTTCATAATTGCTTTTTATGAAATATTCTGTAGTAAATAGCCGTCATATAATCCGTGCACCAACATGTTGCGCAGGTTTACATTATTCCATCTGTCTTTTGGCACGGTTATCTCAATAATCCAGTCTTCGCCTTCAAAACCAGTGAGCGCAGGATTAATTTCTATCAGCGCAGTGCCACCGTATACGGCAAAAGGAAAACTTTGCCCTCCAATGGTAATTTGCATGGACGTTTCAATTAATTCGGTTTTACCGGTTTCAGTAAGGTCGAGTATTACAAATAATGAATGCAATGAGGCCTCACTTAGTTTTTCATACCGTTCAGCCGGTACTTTAACAATCAGAGTGCTTGAGGTTTCGAATGGTTGAATAAATTGCTGCCACTGAGTCGGATAATCGCGATTAAGGTTTAACAAAATACCATGACTGGATTTTTGACTATTGAGCAAGTCCATAACTTCCTGTTCGAATTTTGGCGGCCCCTGCAAGGCTGTGTATTGCAGATGTATGATAACGTCGGTAATAGATTCTGGATTAAATCCGTTACCTGTATGTATTGTCAATAACCAGTTAGAGTCAACTCCGGTTCCTTCAAAGGGCAGGTACCTTTCATCGTTAAAATTAAGTTCAAATACCCCACTGTCATTCAAACCACGAGAAAGTGCCACTTGTTGTGTTTTTTGTGCACTGCTAATAATACAATCTTCGGCGTTAAAAAATTCAGGGGTGCCTCCTAAGAGAAAGTCAACTCCTTTTATTTCAGGTCGAATAAGTTTGCGGTGCGATATTTGTGTAAGGGTGGCATTCAAATTCTGATAGGGCCCAACCACAGCAGGAAATGAAAGGGAAATGCTTTTTATTTGCCGACCGTAGTGGCTTGGAAAGTCCTTGCTAAAAATTTCTTCAGATAGATGAAATTCTAAATTGACTTCCCTTTTAAGTTGAAGGAGCTGCAAACCACCCTGTATCTTACTTAAGGGAATGGTGCGTTCAATTTCAAAGCGCCGCTTGTTCTTTTCCATCCAGATTTTTTCCATCCGGTTTAAATCCAGTTGCAGCGCCTCTCCTGACAGTAATCCCTTTTTAAGACTGTCCCAATAAATGCCTGTAATAAATCGGTCTTTGCTCATTAGTTCGTATTGAAACGCTTTTTCGGCCGCCAAAGCAAGGTCATGAGCCATTTGATAAGCATTAAAATACAAGCCCGAAATTTTCGAAATCATCCATTGATAAAGTTCTTCGTTAGTGAATTTACTTTTCATGTAGGACTGAATCTCTTCGTTTTGGGCACGTATTTTATTATGAATTTCGAGTTCTCTTTCTGCCATACCGATTCTAATTTGTGCAGCTTTTAACTGACCCTGCATTTGTCGCATGTCAATGGCAGCCAGCTTTTGTTGAAGTGTCCATTCCTGGTCCCTTCTTTCGTAGTTGGCCAGCATACCGGTGAGGTTGGAGGCAAATGAAAATTGTCCAGAAAGCAAATCAAATTGTCCCGCAAGGGCATCGATAGAACCTCCAATTTGATTGCCACCAAAAGATACGTTGGCTCCCCAGGTGCCAGGCGTTTCAAATTGTGGTACCAAATGGCCGGCCACTGCCCCAATTTTTATCACACTGGCCACTGAACTAAATACATGTGCAATGATCATGGTAGCCAATTGTGCTTTTTCAAGTGGTGAGGTGTATTCGTTGTGCAATGCAGCGTAATGGCTTTCGCGTAAACGGGCATGACTTAAACTTTCTGCCAGAGCGAGTGTATTTATCTGCGCTTCTTCCAATTGGTTTTCTTTTATGCGACTGCTTAGTTCCAGAATATTCCGCTCGTGGCTTGTGTGTAACATCGCCAATGCTTCGGCATCTTTCTTTTCGAGTGCTGCTATTAAGGAATTGCCTAATTGGCTAACCTGTGCTGCAAATTCTTTGGCTTTTGCCAGCATGGTTGTAAAGCGGTAATTCGGCACGTCGGCGTTTATGCCGTTAAGGTCGGTGGAAGAGCCGCCGGTTGCCCCTTGCAGCCATGTTTCAGGATCTATAGGCAGTTCGAATAAAGGGAGGGATTGTTTAACACCATCGATGTTTAATCCTTGACGGATTTTGTACAGTCGGTCTTCGGCCCGATCCCAATAGCTGATGAAATGTTCGTTTTCGGGGATACAAAAATTATGGTCTAATATCGAAAGCGCCGGGTGATCACTTAATTCTGTTGGTAGGTCACTAATGTCGAGTTGCTCTGCAATTGCTTGTAACAGTATGGATTTAAGCGGCGATTCAACATTGGCCGAAACAGTACCAGAGGTGTTGCACTCTGATTTTACCATTGGTCGCTTACCTAATAGTTGCGAGGCCATAATGTAATACATGGTAGCTTCGGTAATACTTTCGGAGGTATAAGCGCGAAAGAGGGCATCGCCATTATCGAGCAGATTACCAAGGAACGATGCGGCCAATGCTTTTTTATAAGCAATTGGTCTTATGGCTGCTACGTTTTCAGGATCAAAGGGGTCTTTTGCCAACAGACTGAGTTTTCCGGATAAGTTACCTGACAAATCCCAGTTACGGTAATACTCCGCGAGATTAGGAACTTTATCACCATCTACCTTATCAAGTGGCCAATAGCAAAGCAAGTCGGGACTTTTTACTTCAAATACAGTTAGTGCCCGATTGTATGAATTTGTAATTTCTTTTTCGTTTCTTGCACTTAACCAGATTCGCATTTCGCTTAGTTGTCCATTAAATACGGCATCATTGTACCAATTTGTTTTTCCAATAAACGAAGGACCTTTTCCAATAAACGGCAATTGTTCTCTAAACAGATTGCTATTAAGTAATTTTCCATTCAGGTATATTTTTTTGCCCGATTTAGTGTTGCCTGCATCGCCGGCCATATCGTACGTAAAGGCCCAATGGTTCCATTCCCCGTTCAGGTTTGTAATGTCAGTAAATATATCATTGTTATAAAAACTAAAACTAAGTTGCTTTTCTGTTATGAAAATACGCAGGCCATTACTATCGCCTCCAAATCCCAAACTAAACAAACTAGAATTATTACTAACATTTATTTTCGCCCAAAATTCAATGGTAAAATTTTTATTTGTCAGGTCAATGGTGTTATCCAATTCAATATAGGATTCTTTTCCATCAAATTTTGGGGCATATAATTTTTTAAATGGCCCGTCCTTTTGCCAGGTAATTTTAAATGGTTTGCCACTGGGTGGATTTGATGTAGAATTTTGTAAAGGAATAAAACGCCAGCGGTAGTGTTGCTCATTTGCATCCTCCTTAATGGTAGGATTAAAAATATATTGGTACCACCGTTGCGCTTCGGCAAAATTCTGCTCATTGTTTAAGTGATTGGCTAACAACCATGGAGCATGGAAAAACAATTCCCAGTAATAAAGTCCGTCTGCGTCTTCAAAACCCAGATGTTTGCTTGTTGGTATTCTTTTTATATATCTGTTGTCAAAGGTAATTTCTCCGACATTATCACCAAAGGCGGGCAATTCGCGGGTTTTTTGGGTTTCATTATTTAACAGCTCATTCACACCACCGGTATGTAACCGGTGAATAAGTGAAGGCACAACATTAGAACTCAGTCTGTGAATGTGGAAGTATTGACTTGCCGGATAATTTGTGGAATACTCTATGGTTTTATGAAAAAACGGAGAGAATAAATTGGGCAAATCGGAAGTAAGGTGTTGCTTGTTTATGGTGTTATCATTAAAGTCGCCGTTAAGTGGCCACCAGGCAATGTTTTTACCAACGTTAGTTGTTTTGTCGTTCGAATCCCATAAGCTTAAATCAGTCATGTATATGCCCGCAAATGGTGAAATTTCAAGCGTCATTGCTTTATACTCAAGCGGTGCGTTTCGTGACACAGGCAAGTTTCGATCATTAACCATTATGCCTCCGTATAACAGTCCGTCTTCAAGTTCGCCGAAATGAACCTTTACTAGAATCCATGTATTCCAATGACTCTCCTCGATTTTGAACTCTAGTTGATCGGTCCCGGGTTGATTAAGCAAAGTAAGCTTAATATGTCCTGAATCATAAAATAGTGTAAAAACATTATAACTTCCATTATTGGATTTTAAACTAATTAGTGTGGAATTTATTGCTTTTCTGTCAAGGTACATGTATGACTGAAACCGAAAACCTTTTTTTAAACTGTCGTCATTAATTTTCGCCGTCATTTTATTTGCCATACATGCAATTTGTTTTTGCCCGGCGCTGATATGATTTGGCGCAATTATTTTAGCAACGTCAAGAGCAGGTGCGGTATTCAATGGTCTGATGAGAAACAAACTGCCCATGCCATTAAATATTGACCAATCGGGCTGATTAGTAATGGGGAGGAAGTTTTCTTTTGGCACGTTTCGTATAACAGGACTGTTGGCTATGGTTGGTTGGTTGTTATTTAACCAGATGGATGGAATGCCAATTGCACCATTCTTTGCGAAAGCTTGCTGAATTGTCAAGTTTTCATTCAGCAAAAACAAGTGAGGAAATACGGAAATATTTGAAAGGGAATTAACTTCACCGAAAAATATACCAAGCTTTTTTAATTCTATGTTGTAGGCAGTTGCTACATTTCTCCACCATGCAGGTTGTGGTTTATTTTCATCGGGCAAAGGACCCAGTTCAACTTCGCCAAGTGTTTGTGCCTGATGCCACTGGTCATTAACTTTTTGAAAAGTGTATAATATGGTAGCCTTATATTCTTTCGGCTTGGGTTTGTCTTGGTCGTTTAAATCACGTTTATATTCCCTTACTTCCACCCAAAACACAAATAATTTTCCGAAGGCATAAACCGGATACAGTTTATCGCTGTTCATCGTCACCTGAATTTCTTCCCAGGGCGACCACACAGTACCCGTTGTGGTGCCAATAAAGCGCGCAGTACGGTAATAGGTTTTAACCGGACTGGTAGCACTTTGGCCAACAAGCACCAATGTCTTGTCAGTCAAATCGTCGAATAAATAGCTTCCGCAAATGTTTAAGTTGGCAACAACCGAAAATTCTTCCAGATAGCCATTAAAGGCAGTTTCCACATTCTCTTCGCTGCCATCGCCCTGTAAAATGGTTTGCGACAGTGTTTTAAAAATAGGACTCTGGTTTGGACGGAGATTGGGTTGCAAATAATTTTCGGGATACATAAATACTTTGCGATTGGCTTCCCAGGTGCGGTAGTGGTTCATCCATGCCCATTTCTTTTCCAGCGAATTCTGTTCATTAATTAGCACCCCGTTTTCTAAATGCATGTGGCAACGGTTAACATAGAGTTGCATAGTAGCAATGGCATTTTGTAGCAGCGATGTTTTTATATCTGCACCCATTTCAATATCAAGCAACAGATATTCATATAAGTCGCGAACACTTTTAATATAATTCAGTTCTTTGGTAGATTGTAATTTGTGAATGACATAAGGCACTAAGCGATCACGTTTCCCTGTCATAAATTCACTTTCCGTTTTCTTTTCAAGAATTTCCCATCCCTGTTCGCCCGCCTTGGCTTTTAAAAGGCCTGCCAAACTGTTAGCAACATTTTCGTGAGAGGGTTCGGTGCTACTCCATTGTGTGTCCCAGAAATTAGCTACTATACTATCCTTGTCTTTACCTAACAACAGTGCAAAATCATTTTTTTGTTTTAAAGCCAGTAGTTCGCGGATGTGCATAAACACAGAAGCTTCAGTTATGTTAACTTTTCTCAAATCGGAAAGAGTGCGCAGGTTAGAAATACTGAGCAGACCAAGTGGATTATTTAAATCAAATTCAAAAAATCCAGGATTTACCGTGATTTTTTCAAGGTCAAATGCAGTTAATTGAAATCGTTTGGTGATTTCTGTAATTACCGGAAGTGCTTTAAAAAACGATTGAAAACTTCCATGCTCATCGTCGATATCGGGAGTAATGTCGCTTGCTCCAAGAATGGGAACCATGATAAGTGCAACAACATTAAAGTCAGAGCCTGTGGTTTTGTAAGCTTCATTTACTAAAGGAGGGATTTGTAGTTCATTTACACCCAAACCTGCTGCAAGAACTTTAAATACACATTTTTGCTGGCGATCTGCTGTTTCATCAATTAGTTTTTGAGCGTAGGAATCGCTCCATTTTTTTAATACGATACCGCTTTTGTTTAACACCCGGTCAGGATCTGAACACAGTCTTTCAAATTCAATTTGCGCTTCTGCCTCTGATTTCCCAAAAACCGCCAACTGATGGCTTTCAAGAAGTACTTGTCTGAATTTATTTTTAAGGTTTTGAAAGAGTTCTCTTAATTGTTCCTCGGTAAGAAGACCTCCCTGCTTTTTTTCTGCACAAAATTTTGAAAGCTGCGTTGGTGTGAGTTTGTAATTTTTAATCCAGTTTGCTAACTGCGAAAGCAATTGAATCAGGTAAATTGTATCTGTTGGTTTTTCACTTCTGAATAGAGCATGAATATCTGTAAATGCATCAGGAGCCTTAAAGGGAATGAAAATATCAAAAGGGTTGTAACCAACCAGATTTTTGTCTGTCTTAATTAAGTCGAGTAAAATAAGTAAATCCTTAATTTTTAAATTGAGCAGTTGGGCTGTGGCTACATACCGTTGAATGAGCGACAGGCTTTCAAGCGAAAGGGGATTGTCATAAGGACTTGTAGATGGAATGCAGGTTATAATTTGTTTTAATTCATCTTCTGTAATACGAAAAGCACCCAGCAATCTGGAGTTAACAAGTACACCATTTTCGAGTGCCGGAAAATTTTCGCCAAAAAGTTTTTTATAGATTATTTTAGTTGAATCGGAATTGTTGGGAAGAGTGTAACTGCCGGATGTAGCAGCCAAAGAATTATTGAAGAGACGGTTGAACGGATCGGATAAACTAAATTCAGGGCCATTTCCAAAACCAAGATGATCCAGTGTTGACCATAAAACTTGTAATTCGCTAATCTCTACATTCCAGGTTAATCGTAAATAGTTTACTGCACCAATTATAGTTAACGCATTTAAATCCAACTTATTTCCGCAGGCACTGCGCAACACCAAATCTAAATCGGCAAAACTCCAGCCAAGTCGCTGCGTAAGGCGAATAAATCGGTGCAAGCGGTCGAAATGAAAAGCAGAGGGGGTATCATTGCTTACAGATAAATGCAATTTTTCATTTGTAATGTTGATGTGTTCCGATAACGGTAAATTTGAGGATGCTTGATGTACAAATAATTTGCTTAAATATCCTGCTTCGCGCTCGGCTGGGTGAAGATTCAAGAATAAAAGTTCATCCAGTTGTTTTCGGCTGAGGCCGGAGCGGTAAAGAAATTCAGGCACCGAAGATAATTCCGTTTTCCAGTTTAAATTATTTTTGTCAAAACCATAATGGGCGGCAAGTATCGTTTCATCCGTAATTTCCGTTGTAATTAAACTTACTTCTTCTATAGATAACTGAAGGAACTCACGCGCCACAATTGTTCCGTTGGGTTGCTGGGCAAAAATCCGATAGAGTTCAGCCATATTGGTATTAAGGTGTGATAGATACCTGTGACTGCGCTTCTGATTAAAGTTATAGGGTAGATTAAAGGGAAAGGTTTTAGTTGAAAGTGTATTAACGGATTGATTTTTGTCGGCATGATGCTCCAACACCGTGTTTACAATTTCGAGATAAGGTTTACTGTCAAATGAAGCAGCGCAACTGTCCTTAATTTTGCCAAGATCTTCCCTGCGCTCCGAAAGTTTTAAGGCGGGAGGAACCTTGCTTGTATCAAGATAGTCGTTTATTAATCGATTCAAATCGGCAAAATAAGCGGCTGGCGAAAATACAGAAGTGCAATCCGAACAGGCGCAGCCATTTGCTGCAATGAAAAGTTTTTTTAATTCCTGCGAAGAATTTGCAATTTCTTGCGGTGCATTGTTAAACATACCAGCATTCACATATTCCTCGCCTGATTGAATGATGTTGAGCGTTTCAAGCAAAACATTATTTTTTATTGCCAACGTTTTTTCATAAGCAGAAAGTTCTGATTCTGATCCAAACGAAGTCACCATTTTTTTGTATTCCAATCTTGGCAGTTGGGTAATTTGTAAAGGCGAGTAAATATCCTTTTTTAATAGTTGTAAGGAAACACTCTGGCCCAACCCGATTTCTGCAAAGGATTTTAAAGAATTTAATAAAGGAATAAGTTGTATTTGGTCTGTTTTTTTCGACCAGACATATTGCATTAACAAACCGGGATCTTTTGAATTAAAATCCAGAGGATTAAATCCTGGATTATTTTTCAGAAATGTATTAAGGCGATTTAGCAGTAAAATTTTATTAGGTGTTGCCATTGTTTAAGTGTTTAATATGCGTTTAGTTTAATGGTAATTCTATGCGTTAATTAGTGTTGAGCTTAGGCATTAAAGAAATCAGACTGTATAAATCCCGGTCTTTTCTCATAAACTGGAAATAGCAGCCGGAGTGTGAAGGCAAAGATTTCACTATCAAATCGTCTACGTTTATTGAATTACGGCACTCACGGCCTTCAGAAAACCGCATTGGTTTTGGCATAAATGTTTTAATTTCAACCATGGTGTACAATTTTGATAAAATTTAATTTAGGTGCTGGGTTAAACTGGTTATTGCAGTTTATTACGCTACAATGGTATTTAAAGGATTAGGTAATGTCAATAGGGGAAACCCGTATACTAAAAAATTTAGGAATACCGAAGACTAAATAGTTGAAAGGAAGTGTCTTTACTATTTAAGTAAATTTGTAAAGTAGAACAGTCATGATGCAGATTAAGGGATGTACAATCGAAACAGATTTTATAACAATCCCGCATCCAATGCCCTGAGCATAGCTTTGGCCTTAAGCAAACATTCCTCATATTCTTTTTCAGGTTCGCTCAAATACGTAATTGCTCCGCCAACCGCAATAGAAAGTTGTTTTGATTGTTGATTGTAAAAAACACTGCGGATAATTACTGATAAAGTAAAATCACCATTCTCATCAATAATGCCCATGGTACCCGAATAGTTTTTTCGCTCAAAATCCTCGAACTCATCAATCAATTGCATGGCGCGGAGTTTAGGCGCCCCGGTCATACTTGCCATCGGAAAAGTGGCTTCAATTATTTCTTCAAAAGAAGTACCTGGTTTAATTTTGCAACTCACCGTGCTCACCATTTGGTGCACGGTTTCAAAGGTTTCGATGTTGTATAATTTATTTACCTCCACACTGCCTTTGGTGGCAAAGTGCGAAAGGTCATTGCGCGCCACATCCACCGCCATCACATTTTCGGTGCGCTCTTTTAAACTGTGATACAAATTGTTTTTTAATGCTTCGTCTTCTTCAGGAGTGGCCCCCCTTTTAATCGTGCCTTTAATTGGTTTGGTAAAAAGTAAATCGTTTTCTTTTTTTAAAAACAATTCAGGACTTCCACAAATGGTAAATTCATCGCCAATTTTTACAAGTGCTGAATAGGGCGCTTTTGTGAGATGATACAGGTTGGCAAATACCTCCGGCACATTCAGAGTAATTTCTGAAGCATAAAATTCCATGCAATAGTTTATTTCGTATATATTGCCTTGCTGAATGTGTTCTTTTAAGCCACTTATCTTTTTTAAATACGTTTCTTTTGGTGTGCGGGCTTTTAGTTCAATGTTGATTTTATTGGGATTTAAAACCGGTTCAACATTTTGTACCTCACGGATATTTTTTATTTCGAAAAAAAAAGACCGGGGTGCTTTTACCTGAGGATTTTGATAAGGAATAATAACCAAAGCGTTTTTTCTGTACCCGTTTGCTTCGCCCAATTCATAAAGCTTTCCGCTCAATGCGTTGCCTTTGTCTGGAATAAAAATAAAATTGCCCGAAGACTGAAACATATCTGTAAAAATAGAAAAATAACCAGTAATTTTGGGTATGCACATTGGCTTATTCTTTGGTTCATTTAATCCGGTTCACATCGGGCATTTGGCTTTGGCCAATTACATGCTCAGTTTTACCGATATGGATGAAGTATGGCTGGTGCTTAGCCCTCACAACCCCTTAAAAAATAAAAACCAGTTACTCGATCAAAACCATCGTTTGCATTTGGTTAATCTGGCCATCGACGACGCACCCGGCATTAGAAGTAGTAATGTTGAGTTTAATTTGCCTCAACCTTCCTACACCATCAACACCCTTGTGCACCTCGAAGAAAAATACCCACAACACCGATTCAGTTTAATCATGGGGCAGGACAATCTTCAAAACTTTAGCAAGTGGAAAAATTACCTCGAAATTTTGAACGGTTATAACATTTACGTGTATCCCCGTCCTGACGCAACAGCCAGCGAGTTTGACAACCATCCTCACGTACACCTTACGCAAGCTCCGCTTATGGAAATTTCTTCCACATTTATTCGCAATGCTATTAAGGAAAAAAAGGATGTACGTTTTTTTCTTCCTCAAAAAGTGTGGGAACAAATTGATGCCCTTGGCTTTTACGCTTCTTAGAAAAAGTAAAACCAAATCACCAATTGGGCGATAACACAAGTGCTCCTTTAGGTGCCAGCCAAAAAGAAGATTCAAAGGTATCACTCATCACCCAGGCATAAGCACCAAAGCGTTTCAGCGGCCCCTCATTTGTTTGAATAACCGAAAGACCTCCTTCAGTTAAGTAAGGCAGGGTTACAAACACACCACTGCTGGTCTCCTCATCGGCCACACAAAAATCGGTTCCGGGAAAATATTTCCAGGTGCCATCCGGATAAAATCGCACATAATCATCTGCAGCGCATTGGGTGGCAGTGCCGGCGCCAAAGCCGGTATCAATTTGTGTGAGATTCCATTTCATTGTAAATATCCATTTCGAAGCACGGTCCATGTAAACGCTGCAAGTGTCATTCACACCATCCTCATTTTTTACAATAACATTACCCTCAGGATGATTGTAGGCATGGTGCCAACTGCTTTCGCGATTGGTTGGCCTTAGTGGGTCGAGGTATTCCACTGTGACCAGTTTTTTACTTCCGGTGGCATACACGTTTTTAAAAAACGCAAAATGCGAAACGCCTTTGATAGCCGTTGTGTCGCGGCAATTAACCGAATCTGCCGCCAGTTTGTGGTTACCTTTAATGGCATCCGTTACCCAATCGGATTTGCTGTTGTAGAGAAAAGCCCAAAAGTTTTTTTTGTTGCCCAGTGTAGGGTAAAGAACAGTTACCCTGCAAATAATTTTTGAGTTGATGCCATAAGCAACTTCCAGATTTATTTCTTTACTGTAAGCAGCGTTTTTTCCGGTAGCACTTATTACCTGTTTGCCTTTGTTGGTAAAAACGGGTGTAAAATTGGCGCCAACGGCTAACACTGCGCTACCATTCAATTTCCATTCCACCTCATCGGCATTTTCGCCACACCACGTGTAGGTGTTGCCGGTAGCATTTTCTGTTTGCAGTGGACCATTAATACATGCCACAATGTCTTTAACAGGAATTTGCTCAATGGTGTCTTTTTTGCAGGAAAAAAAAGCAAGCAAAAAAACAAAAGGTATAATCCTGTGAAGGCGCATATAAACAAAAATAGGTTTTTATTCTTAAGCTTTCATTGTCTTACATTAATGGCAATGCTTGTTAACATTCAGTTTGCCTAAACTCAAAGCTGCGAAACAAATCCGGTAATCAATTTAAACACGTCCACATAATCTGTTAAAGGAAGCGTTTTTTCAACATCAAAAACATCGTGATACGCGGTGACACCCCCCATGGTGTAAATAAAAAAACAAGGCACCCCCGCTTCCGAAAACCAGTAGTGGTCGCTGTTGGCGGCTTTTCCGCGTTTTTTTACCTGTTTCACCAAATTGTTCTCGTTATTTATTTTGGTTAAAAGCGCAAACTCTTTTTCATGCACTGCACCATTCACCACCATAATGCCATCGTCGCCTGTGCCTAGCAAATCAAGGTTAATTAAGAATTTTATTTTTTTTAAATCCAGTGTATTGCTTTGGGTAAAATATTTGGAACCCAACAGTCCGGCTTCCTCTCCGGCAAAAAATAAAAAAACAGTTTTGTATTTTGGTGGATGAGTTTTGTAGTAACGGATTAGATTTAACACCACGCTCGTACCACTCGCATTATCATTAGCACCCGGAAAAAATGTGTGTTTGCCTAATCCTCCCAAATGGTCGTAATGCGCCGAAAAAACAACCATGCTGTCTGAAGCACTGCTGCCATTGATGTAGCAGCCAATATTACTGCTTTTAAAACCGGTAATCAGTTTGTTTTTAATGTTAAGTTCTATTTGTTGCGGTTCTTCGCTAAATTTTTTACGGTCAAGTTCAATGCCACAAAAACCCGACTGTTCATTGTCAACGCTAAAGGTCAGTTTGTTTTTGAACTGAACTGTCACCTTGGCTTTCCCGTCAAAAGAAAAATAACTCAGGCTGTCGGCTTTGATTAAATTAAATTTGCCTTTGGCACTGCAACTTCCGGCATTTGGAATAAAGTCCACACCGCTAATCAATTTTTTACCATTAATGCTTACCTCACATTTTTTAGGAAAGGTGTTTACATTGTGAACAAAAGTTTGCGTGTAGGAACCATTAAACAAGGGAATCAGATTTTGGTTTTTAAGTTCACGCACAATGTAATTTTCGGCAGTCAGTAAACCTTTATTTAGGTAACCCCGGCCAAAACAGCTTTCGGAAGTAAGAAAACGAATGACCTTTCTGGCATAAACCGTATCCTGTGCGCTAATAACAGCGGGTAACATAAGAAAAAAAAGGCTTTTCCAAATCAAACGCATCAGGCAAAGCGTTTTTTTACAATCTGATAAAAATGTTTTACAATTTCACCGTCCTGTTTCCAATTGTATAAATTACGCAAACTGTTCAGGTACACTTCGGCATCGTGCCAGGCGCGCAACGAATTTAACTGTTCAACGGCAATGTTGTATTCCGCGCCATTTTGTGCAAACAATTCATTAATAAATCTGAACTTGTCGTTAATGGCCACAGTAATGGGCTTTAGCACAATTTCAGGTTCAGGTTTGGATTGCATACTTTCAAGAATGGCCTCTTTAAGTTCTTCTTTTATTGGCGGTGCTTCGGGCGTTTTTAGTTCTTCTTTTACTTCCACCTTTGGTTCCACTTTGGCCACAGGTTCAGTAACCACGGGCTTTTCAGCCGGTACAATCACTTCACTGATTTTGGAATGAAGATTAAAACTTGGCGAAAGTTCCTTATTTAAACGAAGATAGCGGTAAATAATAATGTCTTCCTGAAGTTTGCTGAGTTGAGCCTGCAGCTTATCGCATTCGTCCACAGTGGGCTGAATGGTGTGTTCGATAAAAAACTCAAGGTTGGGGGCAATATCTTTAATCTGAACTTGTATTTTATGTAAAACCTTATCAATGGCCATCAGGAAATAGAATTTGTTGAATAAATATACCCAAAAATAATTTGATTTTGTTAGTTCTTAACCTACATTTAAGTTTTAGTTTCAACGCATTTTAAACAATGTTTTTAGAAGAACACAGGCTGGGCAGAAGACGGGGATGGATAGAAGTTATCTGCGGAAGCATGTTTTCCGGTAAAACCGAAGAACTCATCCGCCGATTGAAGCGCGCCGAATTTGCCAAACAGAAAATAGAAATTTTTAAACCCGACATTGATACCCGCTATCACGAATTAAAAGTAGTAAGCCATCAGGGCAACGAAATTATGAGCACACCCGTTCCCTCCAGTGCCAACATTCTGCTTTTGGCTTCAGGAGCCGATGTGGTGGGCATCGACGAAGCTCAGTTTTTCGACAACGAACTCCCAAATGTGTGCAAACAACTCGCCGATTCGGGCATAAGAGTAATTGTGGCCGGCCTCGATTTGGATTACACCGGCAAACCTTTTGGCCCAATTCCCGATTTACTAGCAGTGGCCGAATACGTTACCAAAGTACACGCCATTTGCATGAACTGCGGCAATCTGGCTTATGTGAGTCACCGCAAAACCAGCAGCGAAAAACTTGTAGAGCTCGGCGAAACCGAAAGCTATGAGCCACTTTGCAGAGATTGTTTTAATAAAGCTTTAAACGCCTGACATGTACAAACTTTCTCAAATAGCCGAAATTACCGACTCCGTTTTTAAAGGAAAAATAAATTACAGTATTAACCATTTTCTTAACGATAGCCGTAACCTGCAATCACCCGCGGATTCAATGTTTGTGGCCTTAAAAACCACACGCAACAATGGTCATCACTACATTCAGTCGCTGATAGATAAAGGAGTGAAATCTTTCCTCATTCAGGAAAATGAATTTAATTATCAGGATTATAAAGACAGCGATGTTTCTTTTGTGCTTTCACATAATCCTCTAAAAACCTTGCAAAATCTGGCTGCCTATCACCGTCAGCAATTTTCAATTCCTGTGATAGGAATAACCGGTAGCAATGGAAAAACGGTGGTAAAAGAATGGTTGTATCAATTGCTTAAAAAAAATTACAGCATTTGTCGCAGCCCAAAAAGTTACAACTCGCAGGTGGGCGTGCCATTAAGTGTTTTAAATCTGAATGCCACACATACACTTGCTATTTTTGAAGCAGGAATTTCGCAGACCGGCGAAATGGAACAACTGGCTTCTATTATTCGCCCCACCATTGGCATACTCACATCGTTGGGTACCGCGCACGACGAGGGTTTTGAAAGCTCCAACGAAAAGCTTCAGGAGAAATCAAAACTGCTGGAAGGTTGCGATGTGGCCATCATTAACGGCGAAAGTCTCAAAAGCAAACTACAACATCAGCCAAAAACAAGCATTTATATTTCGGAAGGCGAAGAAGCGGATGTGAAAATAAAATTTAACGCACCCGAATTGATGCTCAAAAGTGGTAGCGGCGATTATAAATTTAATTTGCCATTTACCGACATGGCTTCGGTTTCAAATGCTTCTACCTGCGCCATCGTATTAAAAACACTTGGCTTTAATCAGGATTTTATAGCCGCAGGATTAGGCCAGCTTCAGCCGGTGGCGCTGCGACTCGAAATCAAAAACGGCATTCACAATTCACTTTTAATAAACGATTTTTACAATTCCGACCTCGATTCTTTTCGCATTGCATTAAATTATTTGCAGCAACAAAACCGCCGACAACGAAAAATTGTAATCGTGTCAGATATAGAGCAATCGGGTATTACCGCCGATGCACTTTACCGTAATCTGGCCGAATTACTCACACAAAGTAAGGTGGATTTGGTAATAGGAATTGGGCGCGACATCAGTAATCACAAACCCTTATTCAAAACCAATTCCTTATTTTTTGCCGACACAAAAAGTTTTATTGGTCAGCTAAAATTTATCGACTATCAGTTGAGCAATGCTGGCATCCTGCTCAAGGGCGCGCGCAGTTTCGGATTTGAGAACATCAGCCGCTTGTTGCAACAAAAAAGTCACGATACGGTATTTGAAATCAATCTCAACAAATTAACCGATAACGTTAATTATTACCGCTCCTTACTTGCTCCAAACGTTAAACTCATGTGCATGGTTAAAGCAATGGGTTATGGCAGTGGTGGCGCGGAAATAGCCCGCACCCTGCAACACATTGGTGTGGATTACCTCGCTGTGGCTTATGCCGACGAAGGTGTGGAGTTAAGACAATCACAAATAGAATTGCCGGTAATGGTGATGAATCCGGAAGAGGACGCTTTTGATGACATTATCAATTACCGTTTGGAGCCGGAAATTTACAATTTCAGAATTCTTGATCTTTTTATACAACACCTCGATGCATCTGGTATTACAGAGCCTTACCCAATACATTTAAAAATTGATACAGGCATGCACCGCCTGGGTTTTGAGGAAAGAGAAATTGAACGGCTCATCACACAAATTAAATCCGTCCCACAATTACGTGTTCGCTCAGTGTTTTCACATCTTTCTGCTTCCGACAATCCCAATTTGGATGATTTTACCAACGAACAAATACAGGTTTTTGAAAATGTGTGTGGCCGTCTGGAAAAAGAACTGGCATATTCTTTCATTAAACACATCTGCAATTCGGCCGGTATCAGCCGTCACAAGCAAGCGCATTACAACATGGTGCGTTTAGGCATCGGCATGTATGGGATTGGAATTGATGAAAAAGAACAACTAAAATTACAAAATGTGGGTAGCCTTAAAACCCGCATCAGTCAGATAAAAAACATTAGTGGTGGTCAAACGGTAAGTTATAACCGAAGTGGAAAAATAACTGAAGATGCACGAATTGCCACATTGCCACTGGGTTATGCCGATGGCTTTAGCCGTGCATTAGGCAATGGCAAACACGGCGTTTATATAAATGGTGTATTTTGTAAAACAGTAGGAAATGTGTGCATGGACATGTGCATGGTGGATGTGAGTGCTGTTAATTGCAGCGAAGGCGATGAGGCCGTTATTTTTGAAAACGTAGAGCAAATTAATCGTGTGGCCAAAGCCCTTGGATCGATTCCTTACGAAGCATTAACCAATGTTTCGGGAAGAGTAAAACGCATTTATGTGCAGGAATAATTTTTGTAATTTGTTCAAATGAGTCTGAATAATTACCTTTCTGAATAAATTAAAATTAAATCAAAATGGCATTACCAAGTATTTTCGATAAAGAGGTATCAAATGGGATAATTTCGCGCATTAGCCAATTGCAACCAACCACCGCCGCAAAATGGGGCAGTATGAACGTGGCACAAATGTTGGCACATTGTAATGTTACCTACGAAATGATTTATGAAAACAAACATCCTAAGCCGGGCGCATTTGCAAAAATTATGTTGAAGGCTTTCGTGAAAAAAATAGTGGTTAACGAAACACCATACAAACACAATTCGCGCACCGCTCCTGCATTTTTAGTTACCGATAGCCGTGTGTTTGAAGCTGAAAAACAACGTTTGGTGGATCACATTGCTAAAACGCAACAACTGGGCGCTTCTCATTTTGAAGGGAAAGAATCGCATTCGTTTGGGGCATTAAATAGTACCGAATGGAACAACATGTTTTATAAACATTTGAACCATCATCTTTCCCAATTTGGGGTGTAATTTCCGAAAAGCTTCCCTCTAAATTGAATATATGAAAAGTAAATTGTTGTTTCTTTTTTTAATTGTGTTTTCACTTAAATTGTCATCACAAATGGAAAAGGGAAGAAACATGATTATTGCCGGCTTCAACTTTAGTAATAGCAATATAAGTGTTGAGGACACAGCTTATTTAAGGGAACCGGGTAGTAATTTTGGAAAGAATTACAATGTAAATGTCGGCTACGGTCGCTTTATTAAGGATAATGTTTTGCTGGGCGCTTCTGTTAATTATGTTAGCAACAAATCAAGCAGTGAGAGCCATTATACTAACGGTAATTATAACATCTCAAAATACACCTCCAGTGGATACACTGCCGGTGTTTTAATGCGTTATTACAAGCCGGTTTATAAGAATAAGCTTGCGTTTTTTGCAGGAACCTCATTGGGTTATGTCAATTCAACCAGTCATCAACGATCACGTTATGGCACAAATGGAGTTGATATTTCTGTAACAACAATGGATGCATACAACTATGGCCTTAAGGCCGGTATTTACCCTGGGTTGGTATATTTTGTTAATCGTTTTTTTTCCATTGAAACCACTTTTGGAAACATGGGCTATGTGTTTACACAATCAAAAAATTACCGTAACGGAAAACTGATAAACACACAAAATAATGGGAATTTTAATTCAAACATCAATCTCTCTCTCACTACCTTAAACCTCGGTGTAAATTTTTATTTTGGTAATCCGGCCGAAACTAAAAAGTAATTTTTATTACTGAGCAATCACCGAAATTTCGATGTGCGCACCTTTCGGAAGAGCTTTCACTTCTATGGTTTCACGTGCAGGGGGACTGGTTGAAAAAAAAGTTTTGTAAACCTCATTTATTCGTGAAAATTGTTTGAGATCAGTTGTAAATATGCTGACTTTGCAAACGTCATTCAGGTTTTTTCCACCTGCTTCAACAATCTTTTTAATATTATTAAGTACCTGGCGGCATTCGTTTTCAACCGAGCTTGTATCCATACTGCCATCTGTGCGCAGGGCTATCTGACCCGAAACATAAAGTGTTTTTCCGCAACGTATGGCCTGACTGTAAGGCCCGATAGGCGCAGGCGCTTTGTCGGTAAAAATAATTTGCCGCGAGCCTCCGCAAGAAAACAAAAGTATGAGCAAACACACAACAAAAGCTATGGTCAAAAAAGTCGGTTTCATTACTTTAAAAAATTATTTGGCAGGAGGTCCGTCCATTTTCGAAATTTCGCTCAGTCCCTTCACCAGGGTTTCAATTTCCTGTTGATTGGTGTAAACATTGGGCGTAATGCGAATACCGTTCACTTTTTCGTGAATAATTGAAACAGTGTGAATTTTATGCTTATCGAAGAGGCGGCCTTCAATTTGTTGTGCCTGCCAGCCTTCAAATCCAATGTTGGCAATGCCGCACGAATACTGGGGTTTTAGCGAAGTGCTCAAAATGGCTTTTGGAAGTTTAGCCGCTCTGGTGGCCCAGGAATCTTTTAAGTAACGCAACCGTGCTTCCTTACGTTTACCGCCAATAATGTTATGAAAATCGATGGCAGTGCCAATAGCCATTTCAGCGGCAAACGAGCGCGTGCCCAAACTTTCAAATTTTTTAATATCGCCGCTATCAGGTTCACTACTTGATAAAAGCGCCCAAACGTTTTTAATCTTTTCTTTTTTTATGTACATCAAACCACTGCCAAAAGGGGCACACAGCCATTTGTGTAACGATGTTGCAAAATAATCCGCACCTGTATCTTCAATCTTAAAATCAAAATGAGCAAACGATTGTGCCCCATCCACAATTACTTCACAGCCTTTTTTATGCGCCATGTCTGCAATGGCCTTGCTGGGTACAATGTTACCGGTCCAGTTAATTAAGTGAGTAATGTGAACTATTTTAGTGCGCGAAGTAATGGCGTTTTCATATAATTTCACAATGGTGGCATCATCTTCGGTTGGCTGCGGAATATCAATCCACACCAATTTAATTTTATCTCTTTTCTCTCTTTGCAGCCAGGCATTTTTCATATTCGGATAATCGAATTTGCTTAACACCACCTCGTCGCCTTCCTTCAAATTCAACCCAAATATAATACTGTTTAATCCCTCGGTAGAGTTACGGTTAATCGCAATTTCTTCAGGTAATACGCCGGCCAAATCAGCCAGCTTAGCGCGCAGGGCTTCGCGTCCCTGATCCAATATCCGCCACATATAATAGGATGGACCCTCGTTACAAAGCTGATAATTTCGAAGGTGCGCATCCTGCACAATTTTTGGTTGCGGACAAACTCCGGCATTATTCAAATTAATCAGATTGGGTGAAGTGGTATAACTTTCGCGAATCCAACCCCAAAAATCTTCATTTTCGGCGGAGCTGTTCAGGCTCATGTTTTCAAGTTTGTTGAGTTGCTTTTCGAGTTGCAAGGCAAAATTTTTGTCAATTGCCGAAAACAAATCCATTGCGCTGAGTGTACCAGCAGAGGCCAAAAGAAAATTTCGCCTGTTCATGTTGTTTAATTTTAACTAAAGGTAAAAAAGGGATTCAGAAAAACAAATGTGAAGGAAGAGTTAGGTGTTAAGCATGCTAATTTGTATCACAATTTCTTAAGCAAATAATCCAACAAATTCGTAATAAAAATTAGCGCACTTCGCATCGATTTTTTTTGATTCGAAACGTTTAAAATCAACTCAAATGCCTTCTGTTTTCTTTAAAGACGACCAAATTCTAATATGTGCCTAAAGTCTTAATTGTTAAAACTTTAAGCCCCACCTGTTTGTTAATATCCTGTTAATATGGACTTCGATTTTGACTCAAAAATCTCGTTCGTAATTTTTGTCAAATCGCTTGTTAATAAAGGCTCTTGGACTTTTAATGACCGAACTATTGGTGAACTTCATACAAAATTTATGTTGTTAATAATAAGTGTTTTTTCAACAATTGTGGTAAAAAATGGCTTAAAGTGGTAAAAAGTGGTAAAAATATGCCTATTTTTGCTCCAAATCACTGAAATCGGCCAATGACAAGCCTTATAGGGGAATATGATTGCAAGGTGGACGCCAAAGGGCGGTTCATGTTTCCGGTTGACCTACGGAAGCAGTTGGACACGCTTTTTGAAAAGGGATTTGTAATGAACCGAAACCTGCACCAAAAATGTTTGGTGTTGTATCCAATGAGTGAATGGGAAAAATTAAATAAAAAACTCAGCAAACTAAACCGACTGATAAAAGCCAACGATGTGTTTGTGAGAAAATTTACCGGGGGAGCAACCAATGTGGCCGCAGATAATTCAGGTCGACTCTTACTGCCAAAATCATTAACCGATTACGCCGACATAAAATCCGACATAAAAGTTTTGGGAAGCAACAACGTGATAGAATTGTGGGATAAAGAACTGTATGAAAACTTCCTGAACCAGGACATTGATATTGAAAAACTGGCACAGGACGTTTTAGGTGGATTGAATTTTAATGATGGTGGCGATGAGTAATGCTTATCACACCCCCGTTCTTTTACAAGCCTGTATTGATAATCTAAACATTCGCCCCGATGGTGTGTATGTGGATTTAACCTTTGGTGGTGGCGGTCACTCTGCTCACATACTGAAACAACTTGGCGATAAAGGAAAACTTTTTGCCTTTGATCAAGATGCCGATGCGGCCCGAAATGCCTTAAACGACAAGCGTTTCACACTTATACCGCAAAACTTCAGATATCTTAAAAATTATCTGCGCATTTACGGAGTTACTAAGGTTGATGGCATTTTAGGTGATTTAGGTGTTTCCTCACATCAGTTCGATGAAGCCGAAAGAGGATTCTCCATTCGCTTTGATGCAGAACTGGATATGCGCATGAACCGTGCCGGAGAACTCACCGCAAAAAGAATTGTGAACGAGTACGAGGCAAAGGACTTGCTAAAAATGTTCAGAGACTACGCCGAAGTGCAAAATGCTTCAAAACTGGTTAACCTCATTTGCGAAGCCCGCCAACAAAACGAAATTAAAACCACTGCCGACTTAAAAGAAGTAATTAAGTATTGCACACCAAAATTTGAAGAACACAAATACCTGGCAAAAGTTTTTCAGGCACTGCGAATAGAGGTAAATCAGGAAATGGAGGCGCTAAAGGAATGTTTAACGCAATGTGTGGAGGTTTTGAACAGTGGCGCACGATTGGTGGTAATCTCCTATCACAGCCTCGAAGACCGACTGGTGAAAAACCTTATTAAAACAGGGAATGTGGCGGGTGTTGAGGAAAAAGATATCATATACGGAACAAGTAAAAAAGTATTCAAAAGTCTGAGCAGTAAACCAATATTGCCGGACGAAGAAGAAATAAAAATAAATACAAGAGCCCGAAGTGCGAAGTTGAGAGTGGGGGAGAAGTTAGAGAGTTGAGGGATGAGAGTTGAGAGTTTAGTGTTGAGGGATAAGAGTTTAGAGTTCACTGACAAGAAGAGACAAGACACAAGAAACTAAAAAAATAACACACAATAAATTGGCAAACAAGTATAGAGAAACAAAACAACAGGAAGCCGAAGAGGTAATGGAAGAAGTTGTTCCTGAAAAGGAGCAAACACCATCGCCCCAAAAGCCTTCAAAGCCCCGCAAAAAGGGAGTTTTGGCAAAAGGCCTGTCTTCTGTTTTTAGTGGAACGTTTTTAACCAACGAAAAAAATCTGAAGAACCTGCCTTACATTTTGTTTTTGGCAGTGATAGCAATTTTTTACATCGCCTGGGGATATTTTGCAGATGATAAAATAAGAGAGTTTAATAAAACTACTAACGATTTAAAAGAATTACGCTCCGACCACATTTCTACAAAAAGCGAATTAATGTTTGCAAGCAAGCAAAGCGAAGTGGCCAAGGCTGCCGAAAAATTAGGATTAAAAGAATCAATTGTGCCGCCAACTAAAATAGAGGTGGACAGTTTGGAATTATACAAAAACACAAAATAAGTTGGAAAATAAAAAAAGCATACTTTCCCGCACTTACCTCATTTACGTGTTCATGTGCCTGTTTGCAATGGGCATATTGTACCGTATTTGTGTGATACAGTTTGCTGAGGGCGATATGTGGCGCGAAAAGGCCGAAGTGTTTACCACAAAAGTGGAAGACATGGAGGCCGTGCGTGGTAATATTTTCGATGCGAATGGCGCCTTGCTGGCTACGTCACTGCCTTATTACGAAGTGGCCGTGGATATTAACGCCCCAAGTATCACAGATAAATTATATAAAGAGAGCCGCGACTCACTTGCATTATTATTGAGTGGACTTTTTCATGAAAAGGGACCCAATGAATACCTCAAAATTTTAAATAAGGCACGTAAAGATAAAGACCGTTATGTATTATTAAAACGCAACGTGTCGCACAAAGACCTTCAGGTACTAAAAAAGTTTCCAATTTTCAGAAAAGGAAAACGAGGTGGATTGGTAACACTGCAAACCAATCGTCGCGAACGTCCTTTTCAAATGTTGGCTGGCCGCACCATTGGCTTGGCACGTCCGGGTTTAAAACCTGTAGGTTTAGAAGGCGCTTTTGATTCGGTATTAATGGGTGTAAGCGGCAAACGCCTGATGCAAAAAATTGCCGGTGATGTGTGGCGACCAATTAATGATGAAAATGAAGTGGAGCCAAAAGATGGAAGCGACTTGTACACCACCATCGACATAAACATCCAGGACGTGGCAGAGCAGGCACTTATGCGTTCGCTTATTAAAAACAAAGCGGCATTTGGTTGCGCCATTTTAATGGAAGTAAAAACCGGCGAAATAAAAGCCATTGCAAATCTTACAAAAGCCGGAAAAGATTCAACTACCTATAACGAAAGTTTAAACTATGCATTAGGCTATCCCTCAGAGCCGGGCTCTACCTTTAAACTGGCCTCAATGCTGGCGGTGATAGACGAATATAACATAAGCCTTGACGAAAAGGTACAAGTAGGCAATGGCGTTTGTATGTATTACGACCGCACCATGAAAGATTCACATCCGCCGGAAGCACCTGTTATTACAGCACAACGCGTTTTTGAAATGTCTTCCAATGTTGGTGTGAGCAAAATCATTACCAAGTATTTTGCCAAAAATCCGAAAGACTACATTCGGAAATTAAACAGTTTTCATTTGAACGAGAAGCTGGGCTTATCCATTCCCGGCGAAGGAATTCCCCGCATAAAGCAGGTAAAAGATAAAGACTGGTATGGTACCAGTTTGCCTTGGATTAGTATAGGTTACGAAAGTCTTGTAACTCCGTTGCAAACACTCACACTTTATAACGCCATTGCCAACAACGGTAAAATGGTGAAACCTCATTTTGTGAAAGAAATTAAGCGCAATGGTATTACCGTAAAACGTTTTGAAACCGAAGTGATTGATGAAAAAATTGTGAAAGATGCCACCATTGTTAAAGCCAAACAAATGATGGAAGGTGTTGTGAACAATGGCACAGGCAAGGGATTAAACATCACTACCTTTAAAGTGGGTGGCAAAACCGGTACCGCGCAGATTGCCAAAGACGGAGATTACAAGAAAAACGGTACCACTTATCAGGGTTCGTTTGTGGGTTATTTTCCTGCCGACAATCCGTTATACACCTGCATAGTAATTATTAATTCACCTGCCAACGGTACTTATTATGGGGGTTTGGTAGCAGGACCTGTGTTTAAAGAAATTGCTGAAAAGGTGTATTCGAGCAGTGTGGATTTTATTAAACCAATTAACAAACAAAAAGATTTACTCACCAAAATGCCGGAAGTAATTAATGGCAAGCCTTCTGAAATTGCCGGTGTTGCCAAAACTTTGGGATTGCCTTCCAGCATGGATGAGAGCATTGCCTATACATCGCGAAACAGAAAAGACACGACTCGTATTAGCATGGCACCTGCCAACATTGAGGGACAACTTAAACGTGGCATTATGCCAAATCTTTATGGCATGTCGGCCAAGGACGCCTTGTATCTACTCGAGAATAACGGCATTTATGTAAGATTATTGGGCTTTGGCAGTGTTAAAAAACAAAGCATTGAGGCCGGACAAAAATTTTCGAAGGGCAATAAAATAATACTGACACTTAGCTAAGAAATAGGTAACACCAGAATGAAACTGTTAAGCGACATATTGTACAAGGTAAGACTCGAGGAAGTAGTGGGCTCTACACACATGGCCATTACTTCCGTTGAGTTCGATTCGCGCAAGGTAAAAAAAGGCTCCTTGTTTGTAGCTACCATTGGCACTGCTGTCGACGGTCATAGCTATATTCAAAAGGCGATAGAATTGGGTGCCATTGCCATTGTGTGCGAACACATTCCCGAACAACGTGACGAAAATGTTTCGTATGTAAAAGTAACCGATTCGGGATACGCTTTGGGCGTGATTGCCTGTAACTTTTACGACAATCCTTCCGAAAAACTAAAATTGGTGGGCGTTACCGGAACAAACGGAAAAACCACCACGGTGACTTTGTTATTTAATCTTTTCAAAGCCATGGGATATTCGGTAGGCTTATTGTCAACCGTACAAAATAAAATTAATAATACGGTTATTCCTTCTACGCACACCACACCTGATGCACTTTCGCTAAATGCCCTGCTGCACGAAATGGTGGAACAAAGTTGTGAGTTTGTGTTTATGGAAGTGAGCTCACATGCCGTGGTTCAAAATCGCATTGCCGGAATTTCCTTTGCCGGTGGGGTTTTTAGCAACATCACACACGACCATTTGGATTATCACAAAACATTTGACGAATACATCAGGGCTAAAAAACGTTTTTTTGATCTATTGCCAAACAGCGCTTTTGCATTGGTAAATAAGGACGATAAAAATGGCTTGGTAATGATGCAAAACACGCGTGCCAAAAAAAACACCTACGCCTTGCAAACGGTGGCCGATTTTAAATGCCGCATCATCGAAAATCATTTAAACGGTTTGTTGCTTAACATCGACAATCAGGAATTGTGGGTAAAACTCATTGGCACCTTCAATGCCTACAACGTTCTGGCAGTGTATGCCACTGCCATTTTGTTAAAGCAAGACAAAACCAATATTCTCACTTCTTTGAGTAACCTTAATTCGGTGGAGGGAAGATTTCAATATGTGAAATCACCTAATGGAGTGATTGGAATTGTGGACTATGCGCACACTCCCGACGCTTTAAAAAATGTTTTGGAAACAATTAAAGACATTCGCACCGGCAACGAACAGGTTATAACACTGGTGGGTTGTGGTGGCGACCGTGATTCGGCCAAACGCCCTGTAATGGCTGCCATTGCCTGCGAATACAGTAACCGTGTGATTTTAACGTCCGATAATCCCCGCAGCGAAGACCCTGAGGAAATACTTAATCAAATGCAAAAGGGTATTAATCCGGTGGATGCAAAAAAAACCTTACGCATTAGCGACAGGCGCGAAGCCATTAAAACAGCGTGCAGCTTAAGCAATAAAGGGGACATTATTTTGATTGCCGGCAAAGGACACGAAAAATACCAGGAGATAAAGGGCGTGAAACACGATTTTGACGATTTAGAAATTTTAAAAGAAACAATTAAAACATTGGGAATATAAATGCTGTATTATTTATTTGATTATTTAGACAAGGCCTTCGATTTTCCCGGAGCAGGGGTGTTTCACTATATCTCCTTCCGCGCAGCCATGGCCTTGATATTCTCATTAATTATTTCTCTAATTTTTGGTAAGCGCATTATCGAATTTATCCGCCGCAAGCAAATTGGCGAAACCATCCGCGAATTAGGACTTGAAGGCCAGAAACAAAAAACTGGGACTCCCACTATGGGTGGTTTGATTATCATTGCGGCCATCATTATTCCAACCTTACTCTTTGCGCAAATACACAATGTGTATATCATTTTAATGCTCGTAACAACCCTTTGGTTGGGTGGCCTGGGCTTTTTGGACGATTACATAAAGGTGTTTAAAAAAGACAAAGAAGGATTAAAAGGAAAATTTAAAATTGTTGGTCAGGTAGGTCTAGGATTAATTGTTGGGAGTGTTCTTTATTTTCAGCCGGATGTGGTTATTAAAGAGCGTGTGGCCAAAGCCAATTCAGACATCATACAATACCAGGATGGTAGAACTGATCACAAATTGTCTCCTCCAAAATATGCGGAGCATCCTACAAAAACATTAAAAACAACCATCCCGTTTTTGAAAAACAATGAATTGGATTATGGCAGTTGGATTTCTTGGGCTTGTGGCGATTGCATGAAATACGGCTGGTTAATTTTTATACCAATGGTAATACTGGTTGTTACGGCGGTATCTAATGGCGCCAACATTACAGATGGCATTGATGGTCTGGCGGCAGGTACCAGTGCTATTATTGGCGTGGTGCTGGGTATTTTGGCTTATGTGTCTGGCAACACCATTTTTGCCGATTACCTCAATATTATGTACATACCTTATTCCGGTGAGTTGGTGGTATTCATCGCAGCATTTATTGGTGCCTGCATTGGTTTCTTGTGGTACAACGCCTTTCCTGCTCAGGTGTTTATGGGCGATACCGGAAGCCTTGCCATTGGCGGTATTGTAGCGGTTTATGCCATTGCCATCAGAAAAGAATTGTTGATTCCGATTTTGTGCGGGGTGTATTTTGTAGAAAGTCTTTCGGTGATTATGCAGGTGTATTATTTCAAATATCAGAAACGCAAACACGGTGTTGAATTTGCGAAGGAACACCGCTTGTTTAAAATGGCACCGTTGCATCACCATTATCAAAAAAGTGGCTTTCACGAATCAAAAATAGTAATGCGCTTTTTTATTATTGGCATTGCACTGGCAGTACTCACATTCGTAACATTAAAATTAAGGTAATTGAGTAAGCGCGTAGTCATATTGGGAAGCGGCGAGAGCGGAGTAGGCAGTGCAATACTGGCTAAACAGAAGGGTTTTGACGTTTTTGTGAGTGACAAAGGACTAATAAAGGAAAAGTACAAACAGCAATTAATAGAAGAAAATATTTTGTTCGAGGAAGGAACACATAGTGAGGAAAAAATTCTGAATGCCGTGGAAGTGATTAAAAGTCCCGGAATTCCTGATAAGGCCGAAATGGTACAAAAGCTAAGAGCAAAATCCATTCCTGTGGTTTCAGAAATTGAATTTGCCGGACGTTATACTTCCGCTAAAAAAATATGCATCACGGGTTCTAACGGAAAAACCACCACCACACTTTTAACCTATCACATTCTTAAAAAAGCAGGTTACAATGTAGGACTAGGTGGTAACGTAGGAAAAAGTTTTGCCCTTCAGGTAGCCCGCGAAAACTTTGATTACTATGTGTTGGAGTTAAGCAGCTTTCAACTCGACGGCATGTATGATTTTACTGCCGATGTGGCGGTATTGCTGAACATCACACCCGACCACTTAGACAGATACGATTATAAATTTGAAAATTATGTAGCATCCAAATTCAGAATAACACAAAACCAAAGCAAACAGAATTATTTTGTTTACTGCGCCGACGATGAAGTCATAACCACCTTCATGCAGCAAAACAAAATCAATTCAATTCCTGTGCCATTCAGCATCAAAAAACCAATTGATGGCGATGGCGCATTTTTAACCGAAAACCAAATCACCCTTAATTATAAATCAAACCAAACACCCTTAATTATGACAATTGAACAACTGGCACTGCAAGGCAAACACAATGTGTACAACAGCATGGCGGCATCACTCACCGCAAGAATCGTTGACGTTCGCAAAGAAATTATCCGCGAAAGTCTTTCCGATTTTCAAAACATCGAACACCGATTGGAATTTGTGGCTTCCATCAATGGCATTGAATACATCAACGATTCTAAAGCCACCAACGTTAATTCAACCTGGTATGCCCTCGAAAGCATGGACAAACCAGTGGTTTGGATTTGCGGTGGACAAGACAAAGGAAACGATTATAACGAATTGCTGGACCTTGTTAAACAACGCGTAAAAGCCATTGTGTGTCTTGGAAAAGATAACAGCAAAATTATTGCCGCTTTTAAAGATGTGGTGGAAACCATTATTGAAACTGATACAGCTTCGGATGCAGTGGCTGCTTCGTACAAAATTGGTAAAAAAGGCGATGTGGTTTTATTATCACCTGCCTGCGCAAGTTTTGATTTGTTTCAAAATTACGAAGACCGCGGCATGCAGTTTAAAGCGGCTGTGCGTTCGCTTTAAAAATAATTCTGAATTTGTATTAATCAGTAATTCCACGCGATGAAACTATTCAACTATCTCAAGGGCGATAAAGTGATATGGGCCATTATGTTCCTGCTATCACTTCTATCGGTATTGGTGGTTTACAGCGCGGTGGTAACGCTCGCACACAAATTTAAACAAGGCAACACCGAGTACTATTTATTGAAACACTTTATAATTATTGCATTGGGTTTTGGTATTGCGTACATGTTTCATAAAATTAAATACACGGTGTTTAGCAAAGTGGCGCAAATAGGATTTGTTCTTTCTATTCCACTGCTTGTTTATACGTTGCTCAAAGGTGTGAGTGCCGGTGAAGCCTCACGCTGGCTCGAAATTCCAGGCCTGGGTTTAACCTTTCAGTCTTCCGACATTGCTAAATTAATGCTGATTATGTATGTGGCCAGAGTGCTTGCCATTAAAGGAAAGGAGCTGGGTGATTTTAAAGGGGTGTTCAAACATTTGCTGGTACCAATCGGTGTTATTTGTGCTTTGATTTTACCGGCAAACTTTTCTACTGCGGCCTTGCTGTTTTTGAGTTGCCTGTTATTAATGTTTCTTGGCGGCATCAACATAAAAATAATTTTAAAAATTCTTGGCATTTGCATTTTGGTGGCCACACTGTTTTTCAGTTGGGTGTGGTTTGCTCCCGAAACAATCCCGGGAGGCCGCGGCCCAACCTGGAAATCAAGGATCGAAAATTTTAAACGCGGAGATACCAAAAGCAATTACCAGAGCGAACAGGCAAAAATTGCCATTGCCACAGGAGGTGTTATTGGCAAAGGCCCTGGCAACAGCACACAGCGCGCCTTTTTGCCGCAGGCTTCCTCCGATTTTATTTACGCCATTATTATTGAAGAGTACGGATTATTCATTGGATTTCTGTTGCTCTTTTTATACATGATATTACTGTACAGGGGAATAAAAATTTTACGTGATAACGACAAACCCTTTGGAGGCCTTGTGGCCGTTGGGCTTTCGTTCAGCATGGTGTTTCAGGCATTGGTAAACATGGCTGTGGCCGTTAATCTGTTTCCCGTTACGGGGCAGCCACTGCCTCTGATTAGTATGGGAGGAACATCCATTTGGTTTACCATGATTGCATTGGGAATCATTCTCAGCGTTAGTCGCAGTATTGAAGATAAAGGAGAAGAAAAACTTGAAACAGCTTAAAGTCATATTAAGTGGAGGCGGAACAGGAGGACACATCTTCCCTGCCGTTTCAATTGCCAACGAAATTAAAAAACTGGTACCTCATGCCGAGATCCTTTTTGTCGGGGCTCTTGGCAAGATGGAAATGGAAAAAGTTCCGGCGGCAGGGTAT
>JADLED010000219.1 GCA_020846335.1 Bacteroidia bacterium | reverse complement strand
TAAAATCAATGTCGCGGATAATGCTTTCGGTACCAGCAAAATTATAACGCATATTTATTCTCCTGGTAAGAGTTTCAGAATCTATTTCCACTAAATTAACGTTATACTCCTGCGCCTTGGCATATTTTTCGTCCCAATAAAATGTTTTATTGCCCTTGTATCCCACTACTATTAAAGAATTACCGAACATCTGATTCAGTTTTTCCTTAAATACCTTATTGCTGTCTTTCATAAACTGAAATGATGTTAGGCGGTCGCTTAGCAAGTAACATACCAGTTTATCGTAGTCATCATAATTGTTTACTTTCACCTTAGCTTCTGCGTATTCTATTAGTGCCTGTCTATTTGTGGAAGAATCGGTAAAGTTTATTGTGTTACGGCCGGTTGTATTTATTATGGCATAACTGTCCACATTACACCAGCCGGTAGTTCTTAAAGGAACAGACAAATAACCCTTCGGCAAGTTAAACGGCCCTGTAAATGGTGTTTTTTCATTCACCTTACCTAACTGTCTGTATAATTCTGTTAAGTTAATTTGTATTTCCACTTCCAGCAGTCCTGCCTGTTCCTTGCTCAGTTTTTCATTGTATTCTGATTTTATTTTTTCGGCTTTATCGGCTAGTGAAGCTTCGTTTTTATATAGTTTGTTCATGGCATCCCTAATGGCTTTGTCGTAAAGCGCTTGTTTCTCCCTCAGGTATTTTTGGAGATCGGCGTTTTGCTTACCATCCGTTTCAACACCGCCATCCCGACGTTTCATGAACTCTATAAATTTTTCCTTTGTGTTACCACCATAAACAAAGGCAGCCAAACTGTCTAACTCGTAGAGCTCCTTATCAAGGTTCTCAGTATAAAGCGAAAGTAAGTTGGCTTTGCAGGAGCTAAAGATGACCTGCAATCGCTCTTCAAAGGCTTTGGTGGCTAAAATGGTTCCGTTTAACTTTTTATCCCAAATGGCCTGAATACGCGAGGGATTAATTTCGGCAATGCAATTTTTGCCGGATTGTGGCAGTTTGGCGGGTGTTACAGAATTTATATACTCCAAAATTGCATTCACATCACGTTCGTTCAATTGCCCTTCAAACACCGTCATGGCAGCCTTGCCGTATTTTTTATAGATTTTATTGGCGTAGGGGTCGCCACTTTTAATCAGCTTTTCGTTATTAAGAATGTATTTTACCAACCAGTCGCCCTTAGGTGCACGCTCAGCCACATTTATTAAACCAGGACCGGTGAGCATTTTATCGTTATGAGCATAATGACATGCCGCACAATTTTGTTTAAACAGGGCTTCCCCGCTTAATTGAGGCTTAATATTGATTTGATTTAGTACAACACTGGACGCCGCTAAAGTCAGCGATCGCCCCTCAACACTATTGATATTCCGATTAACTGTGGTAGTTGGAACCGGGGAATCACCCTTTTTCTCCACATTAACACCTCCCGAAACTATCGTAACCGGAAATCTCGATTTTATAGTATCTGATTTTGCGAAAGGCTCCGGTTTTGCAGGAGGCACCGACTGTCCACAGGTTACATAATTACCGAACGAAAAATAAATACTATCGGTGAGTGTTTTATTTTTTATGTCAAAGCCCATTTGTGCCAAAGAATCCAAAAAATGTGGCGGATAAAAATTGAGTTGCAAAATATCCACAGTGGCCAGTTGTTTTTTCATAGGCACCGGATTAATCCAATTAATATCACCGGTTTTGGTTCTTTGCCCTTCAAACAAACTCATGGGTTTATCGGTAGCCGATGGCACATTCACCTGCATGCTTTTACTTTGGTCGATTGTGAGCGATTCTTCTCCTGAGCGCGCATTGATGTAAAACATGCCGCCGGTTTCTAAAAGCGCGCCATTACTGGTGGTGCTCAAACCTGCTTTGATGATATCGGCTGCGGTCATTGCTTCTTTTACTTCCAGTTCTATTTCTTTATCAGGCACTTCGCCAAACTTATTTAAAAATCCATTTGCCTTTAATTGTAAAATTATGCCACTTTTGGTTTCAATAAGTGTGTCGCGTTTTGGGTTGATGCTAAACAGTTGCGATGGTAAAATCCTGTCAGCTTCGCTCCAATTGGCCTCTCCCTTCTCGTTGAGTTCATGCAGTATTTCGGATTTTTTTAACGGAGATTTTTGTGTTGTTACATAGTAAACCACACCGGCAACAATTGCCAGGCCTGTTGTGGCTAATGCTATATTTCTTACTAATTTTTTAAATTTTGTCTTTTTTATGGATTGCTTTATTTCGGTTCTCATTCCAAGTTGCTCAATGCCCTTCATTATCTCGCGCTGTAATTCCACTTCTTTACGAAGGTTTTCGTTGGCTGACAGTTCGGTTTCAAATGCCTTTTTATCGGAGGCATTTAACTGGTTGTGTAAATATTGATCGATGATTTCGGTTTGCTTTTTCATGTGGATTTAGTTTAATGATGAATAGATTTCTTTGGCTTTTTCGATGCATCGGTACTTTTGATTTTTTGCCAGCTTTTCGCTGCTAAATCTCAATTGTTGTGCAATGAGTGCCATGCTCATTTTTTTAAAATAGAAGAGCGTTAAAAGCTGTCGGCATTTTTCGCCCAGCAAGGCCACGGCTTCAAAGGCCTTTTTGGTTTTACTGTTTTCTTCTATGCTTTTTATGAGTTCATCATGGTCTGGTAACGTACCAATTAAATCCTTGTTGGTACTTAATTCTTTATTAAGGCGACGTAATCTTTCGTGCCATAAATTTTTGCAAATGCTGTATAAATAGGTATTGAGTGTTGACGTTAATTGAAATTCACTTGCTTTAACTTTTCCAAACAAAATTACAAGTGCGTCCTGAAAAATGTCTTCTGCATCTTCCCTGCGTCCGCTATTACTCAGAACAAATTTTTTCACCACCGGATAATACACATACAGGTGCTTTGCCGACCTGCTGTAGTCTCCGGCCCGTATGTCCTTAATTATTTCTGCATCCTTCATAAATTCCTTTTCTTATTTATGTAATAAAATCAAAAAGGTCTCCATTAAAGAATCGAATATTTTTGTAATTGATTGATTATGCGTGTGTTTATTTTAAAATTATCTCCCTTTTGAGCCAGATAATGGCCTTGCGCCTGTCGTTAAACAGTCTGGTTTTAATGTGAGGTTTGTTAACGTGGAGATAAAAATTACCAATGATGCGTTGTGCCAGATTTTTAAATACGAGTGCTTTGGCTTTGGTTAATCCCATAAATCCCTTGCTGGCTAAGAGTTCGCGGGTTTCCCTGGAATAGCTGGTCATATCTTCCGATTCCACCAAAACGGCATAGGGTCGGCCTTCTGAAAGATTAAGGTTTATTCTGCGCACCTCCATAATGTCGGCCACTTCAATGGTTTTGTCGCCCATAAAATACACCTCAATAATTCCTTCTTCGAGAAGTGTTAATCGGGCTTTTTCTATTTCCACTGTTTTGCTCACCTAATTGAATAATTGCTTCAAATTTAATTTATGATTGATGCTAACATGAAAGTGTTTTACTTTTTGTTGTGCCCCATTTAAACAAAAAATGCAGCCTATGAGCTGCATTTTATGGTAATTAATTCACGTTAGTCCACATTGTCGTGAAGGAAGGAATTGTTGGGACGGATTTCAATTCGCTTGTCCTCTCCTTCGCTCAGTGTGTATCTCGAAACACTTGATTCGGTGCTTGGTGTTTTGTTTTCGAGTGTAATGTTTTTGCGCTCAAAGGCAGTTTGTTTTTCGAGTGCCGCCAAACCTTCAGGGCTTTTCATTTTTAGTGTAATTTCTTTCAACTTACGAATACGGTCCTGAGCCAGTTTAATTTGCTCTTCGCGGCTAATGGTATCTTGTTGACTCATGCTTGGCTCGGCCTGTCTCACTTCATTTACAGGAGCTTTTACTACTTCGTCTTTTATTTCGTTAAAAGTAAATTCGGTAGCAGCAACCGGTGTTTCGTTTATTTCAGGCTTAATTTCCTCAATTAACGGTTTTACAATAAAAGTCATTTCTTCTTTTATTTCTTCCACCTTAGGTTCTTCCTGTACTTCCTCCACCTTGCTAACAGGGGCCTCCGGAACTTCATTGATTATTTTTGGTTCTTCCTTTTCAACTTTTGTAAAAACAAACGGTTCGTTTACTTTTATTTCGTCGATGATGTTGGTTTGTTTTACTTCAGCTACAGGTTCTGCTTTTTTCTCATCCAGATTCACCACTTTTCTCTCAGCAAATACAGGTGCTTCAAAGCCGGTGTTTTGTTTGGATTTAAAGCCGGTGGCAATAATGGTTACACTTACGTTATCGCCTAATGAAGGATCGGTACCATAACCGGTAATTAATTCGGCGGTTCCTCCGGCAGCTTCCTGAATAAAGTCAGTGATTTCGCCAAATTCATCCATATCGATGTCATCGCTGCCACTCATGATGTTTAACAATACATGACGGGCTCCACTGATATCGTTATCGTTTAACAATGGTGAATTAAGTGCTTGCTCAACAGCACTGAGGGCACGTTTTTCGCCACTGGCAATGGCAGAACCCATTATGGCCACACCACTTTCTTTCATTACTGTTTTCACGTCGTTAAAGTCAACGTTGATATGCATGTGCAGGCTGATTATTTCGGCAATGCTTTTTGCGGCACCGGTTAATACGTCATCGGCATGTTCAAAGGCTTCGCTCATTTTGAGGTTGCCATAAATTTCGCGGAGTTTATCATTACCTATTACGAGTAAAGTGTCCACGTATTTTTTCATTTCTTCCAACCCGGCCTCCGCCTGTGCACGGCGTTTTTTTCCTTCAAAGGCAAATGGTATGGTAACAATACCTACGGTGAGGATGCCCATTTCGCGGGCAATGCTGGCAATAACCGGAGCAGCCCCTGTTCCTGTGCCACCACCTAATCCGGCAGTAATAAACACCATTTGCGTGTTTTCGTTGAAATAACTTTTTATTTCATCAATGGATTCAAGAGCGGCATCTCGGCCAACGCCTGGAATTGAGCCTGCACCTAATCCTTTAGTGGATTTGGCACCCAACTGAATTTTATTTGGAACCGGGCTTTTTTCAAGCGCCTGTTTATCGGTATTACAAATAATGAAATCCACTCCTTTGATTCCCTGGCGGAACATGTGGTTTACGGCATTGCTTCCGCCGCCGCCAACTCCAATCACTTTTATGATAGAGTTTTCTTCCTGTGGTAATTCAAATTGCATCATTTTATTCTGTTTTTAGTTTTTAATTTTTTTAATACTGCTCAGTGTATGAGTTAGGTTTATTCATATAAATAACTCAACGCCAATTATTTTTTATTCAATGTCGTCGCTCATACAATCCTTGGTAAGGTCAATCAGCGTGGTAAAGAAACTCCCTATTTTCTTTTGTGAGTGACCCACTACCTTTCTGCTCTCCTTTTTGTTAACCACTTTTTCGGTTTCCACTTCCACTTCCTGTTTCACGTTGTTGTTACCGCGCTTGGATTCTCTTTCGTATTTCTCAATGCCTTTCATTACCAAACCTACACCGGTGGCGTACAGTGGATTTTTAAGTTCATCGTCGTTACCGGCCAAGTGTTCGTTTGGTGTACCAATTCTGCAATCCAATCCGGTGGTAAGCATTACCAATTGCGGCAAATGTTTAAGCAAAGAGCCACCGCCTGTAACCACAATGCCTGCAGCCAGTTTGCGTTCGAAACCACTGCTTTTAATTTCAAACAAAACAAACTCCAGAATCTCTTCCATGCGGGCCTGAATTATTTGCGCAAGGAATTTTACTGAAATTTCCTTGTGTGGGCGACCACGTAATCCGGGAATGGAAATGATTTCATTCTCCTGATTTTCCTGTGAAAGGGCTGAACCGAATTTCACCTTCAGTTGTTCGGCTTGTGCTTTAATGATGCCGCAGCCTTCTTTAATATCATCGGTAATGATGTTTCCACCGAAAGGAATCACTGCTGTGTGACGAATAATGCCATCGTAAAAAATAGCCACATCGGTTGTTCCACCACCAATATCCACCAACACCACGCCTGCTTCTTTTTCTTCATCACTCAACACCGCATCGGCACTGGCCAATGGCTCAAGGTGCAAGTCAACTGTTTGCAAACCGGCACGGTCCACACATTTAAAAATATTTTTAACGGCGCTTACCTGACCGGTAATGATGTGAAAATTTCCTTCAAGGCGAATACCGGCATGACCAATCGGATTTTTAATTCCTGATTCGCTGTCGATGATGTATTCCTGTGGTATAACGTGAATGATTTCTTCGCCGGGACTCATTACCAAACGGTGCATGTTGTCTATCAGGTTATCAATATCGCGTTGCGAAACTTCGTCGTCGAGGCTCTGGCGGGTAATCATGCCGCGGTGTTGCATGCTTTTGATGTGTTGTCCGGCAATGCCAACAATTACTTCACCAATATCCACATTGGCTTTATCGGCAGCGATGGCCACGGCGGTTTTTATGGAAGAAACAGTTTGTTCGATGTTAACCACCACGCCGCGGTTAACGCCAAGCGATTCGGTTTTGCCAACGCCCAGTATTTCCACTTTTCCAAATTCATTTTTTCGCCCCACAATGGCGGCAATTTTTGTGGTGCCAATATCCAAGCCAACTACAAGTTCTGAAGATAAATCAGTGTTGTTTTGATTTGTTTTGTTTTCCATAATTTTACTTTTTAGTACAAACCACCAGGTTCTTATATTTTAAATTTATTGTCGCGTATTTTGTCCAGGTATCCGTTTTATTTAATCCCTGGGTATAAAACAACTTTAGCTTGTTAAATTTTTCGGCCATATTTTTTGTATCGCCAAAAATAATTTTGTGATTTCCAACGGTGGGAAATAATTCCAACTCCTTGTCTTTGTTCACATAAATCTGCTGTATCAATCCACTCAGCGTTGAATCTTTGCTGAGGTAATTGGTTACATCCAGTAAATCATCCAAAACGCTCACTTCGCTAAAGAGTTCGTTTTTTTTGATTTGATTCACCGAAAACTGGTACCTTCTGGAGTAAGGTTCAAATATTTCTCCGTTAGCCACCATAACGCGTGCCGAATAATTTTCGTTAAGCGGCATTAGTTTTGATTGTGTGTCCACATAGTAACTCTCACCATCCTTGTTAATTACACGCAGTACCGGAGTGCGTTGTGTAATATCGACTTTTACCTCGCCATTCATGTCGGCCGATACTTCGGCGTTTTCGATGGCGGGATGTGCGTTGAGGGCTTTTTCCAGTTCGGGAATGCTGATGTTTTTGTAATGGTTGTTAAGAATTTTATCCTTACGCTCATCAAAAAACAATTTCACATCTTTTTCAGTGAGGAAAAGATTTTCGTCGTTATTGTGGATAATGATGTTGAGTTCCTTTGCCACAATATTTTTTTCACTTCCCGACACAAAGCCAAGTGAGGCTGTGAGGCCTGCCATTGTAATAACCCAAAGAACGGCAATTAAAATTTTTCTATAGTTTAACTTTTTCAAATTTTAATTTTCTGGTACTGTATTTTCTTGTTCAATTTATTGCAATATTTTTTCCAGTGGTGCAATGAGCGAATCAATGTCTCCGGCACCCATGGTAAGTAGTATTTCTTTTTTATTTTGCCTAACCTCGTTCAACACTTCTTCTTTACTAAGCACTCTTTTGTTTGCTGATTTCATCTTACTTAGTAACCAGGAGGAGGTGATTCCTTCCATCGGTTTTTCTCGTGCAGGATAAATTTCCAAAAGGAGGCATTCATCCAACAAATCGAGACTGGCAGCGAAATCGTCGGCAAAATCGCGTGTGCGGCTAAACAAATGCGGTTGAAAAATTCCGGTGATTTTTTTACCCGGATAAAGGGCTTTCACTGAATTTATTGTGGCCTTTAATTCTTCGGGATGATGCGCGTAGTCATCAATGTAAACCACATCGGCGGTTCTTACCCTGTAATCAAAACGGCGTTTCACTCCGCTAAAAGAACGTAATGCTGTTTTTATAACATCTGCCTTAATCCCGAGTTGCTGTGCAATGGCCACAGCAGCAATTGAATTTTCGACATTGTGAAGACCCGGCAAACCCAGTGTGGCAGTGCTTATGGGTTCAACGGGACTTTTTATATCATAAAAAAACTGTGCATTTTCAACGCGAATTGATTGTGCACAATATTCAGTATCTAAATTTAAAGAGTAGATTATCCGTTTAGTGGTAAGCCTCAAATCGTTATCAACATTTTTCTTAACAATTAAAATGCCGTTTTGAGCGACCTGCTTTGCAAACAATTCATATCCTTCTTTCACCTGAGTAGCATCGCCATAAATGTCTAAATGGTCGGGATCGCAACTGGTGATTAGGCCAATGTAAGGGTGTAATGTTAGAAAGGATCGATCGTACTCATCAGCCTCCACCACCACATAAGTGTTGACATCTCCGGCATCGCCCAATAAGAGGTTGGTATTGTAATTTTTAGAAATGCCTCCCATAAACGAAAAGCAGTTCAATCCGGCGCTTTTTAATAAATGCGTTACCAGTGTGGTGGTGGTGGTTTTGCCGTGTGTGCCAGCAATGGCAATGGTTCTAAACTGTTTGGTAATTTCGCCGAGTACCTGTGAACGTTTTAAAATGGTGTAATTGTTTTCTAAAAGAAAAAGGTATTCGGCATGATCTTTTGGAACAGCAGGCGTATAAACCACCAACACTTCTTCCTTTTTATATTGGCTTAAAAGCTCAGTAAGATGTGCCACTTCTTCTGTATAATGGCAATCAATGCCTTCGGCTTCCAACTGTTTAGTGAGTACTGTAGTGGTTTTATCGTAACCAGAAACTTTTTTTTTATAATGGTTAAAATAGCGGGCAAGAGCGCTCATGCCTATTCCACCCACTCCCAAAAAATAATAAAGTTTGTAGTTTAAAACGTTCATAGTGTGTAGCCCGCGAGTTTTAATACTTCTTTGGCTATAATATTAGCCGAGTTGTGAAAAGCCATTTTACCAATGTTGGCACTCAACTCTTCCTGATTGGCTTTATTATTTACCAGCTCTATTGCGGTATTGATAAGGGTTCTAGAAGCCTCGCCATCTTTTACCAACATGGCTGCTTTTTTGTTTACCAGGGCCATTGCGTTTTTTGTCTGGTGGTCTTCGGCCACATTGGGCGATGGCACTAAAATGCATGGCATTAAGAGATTACATAATTCGGAAACAGAACTGGCACCTGCTCTTGAAATAACCACATCGGCTGCAGCGTAGGCCAAATCCATTCTCGAAATAAAATCGAACACAAAAATATTATCGTCGCTGTATTCTTTTGCTTCCTGCGATGCTTTTTGATAAAAGGATTTACCCGTTTGCCAAATGAGTTGAATGTTATTTTCAACCAAACTTTGCAGTCCTGCATACATGGCCTCGTTGATGGTCAGTGCCCCCAGACTTCCGCCAATGACTAAAATGGTTTTTTTGTTTTTATCCATTTTAAAGAAAGACTGCGCTTCGTCCAATTTGCTTTCGAGTTCGTACAAATCCTGACGCACAGGGTTTCCGGTAAGCAAGATCTTTTCTTTTGGAAAAAACTTTTCCATGCCTTCGTAAGCCACACATATTTTTGAAGCTTTGGCAGAAAGTATTTTATTGGTGATGCCTGCGTAGGAATTTTGTTCCTGCAAGAGTGCCGGAATACCCTTTGATGTTGCGGCTCTGAGCAATGGTCCGCTGGCGTAACCACCGGTGCCCACCACCACATCGGGTTTAAATTCACGGATTATTTTTCGTGTTTTTAATAAACTGCGTATAATGAGAAAAGGTAATTTTAAATTGGCTAGAGTGAATTTACGTTGCAAACCGGCAAT
>JADLED010000218.1 GCA_020846335.1 Bacteroidia bacterium | reverse complement strand
TACAAATGCTATAAAATATACTCCGCAGGGAGGACTTATAAATGTAACTGCAAAGCGTATTGATAAAATGGTTGAGCTTTGTGTCACTGATTCCGGGATAGGTATGGAAGCAGATATTCTGAAAAATCTATTTGCTAATACTAATTCCGCTTCTTTATCCGGTACAAATAATGAAAAAGGCTCAGGCCTTGGTTTGATACTGGTAAAAGATTTTGTTACTCAGCATGGCGGTACCATTCGTGCTGAAAGCGAAAGGGGGAAAGGCACCTCAATTATGTTTAATATACCCGGTTATTAAATTCTATTCAGGATATTTTTCCTACCTATCCATAGTTAAGGCTAGAACTCAACCCTGCTCAGTCGTATCAATCAAAATTGACATAAAGTTTGTGAAGTGTGTATCTAAAGTATGCTTAAACAATATTAATAATACAAATTTTAGACGTGGGTAATTCATAGTTTGGTCGTATGTTGGTCGGATGCAATTGTCACAAGTCCGACCAAAGTCCGTCCAACATCCGACCAATATCCATCGAGCATGGACTGAGAATATTAACCTGTCACGTACTATGTCACTACAATTTGTGATTGCCAATTTGGCTTCAAAAAGTCAATTTTCTATTTTTCCATCATTTTTGATTAGTCAGGATGACAGAGGCGTTTGAGAGGGTTGGTATAGGGTTCTGAAATAGCTAAGCCGGTTGATTACCTGGCGTAGATAGGTGTCTTTTTTGCAAGAAACTCCAGGGTACTTTTGTAAGCATTTTGATCTGGCCAGAAAGACTGATGCTCCCGGCTGAATATTTTAGAACCATGTTCGTCAAAAATAGTCATTGTAACACTCGTTTGATACTTTTGAGTCAGAGTGGAAGTTTGCGTAGTGGATACTTTGGCGTTACCAGTTGGTCTAAAAACGGCATTCTGACCCGGCGCAGCCCAAACTCCTTTTTTCGGATCAACCGGTTTTCCTTTAATAGTTGTATTACTGCTTGTAGAGGCTATTTGAGCACCTTTGTTAATTGTAACATCTCCCTGAATGATGAATTCCACTCCAAGAATGTGGCAGAGCTCCTCCATGCTGTATGCTCTGAAATTTTCTCTTGTAATTTCTTTTTGCAATAAAATCGCATTTGTTGTCCGTGGATCCTGGTATTGCATGGTGACTGACTTTTTTGACATTATATCGTAACAGTCGTTCTGAATTTTATAGATCATATCCTCCGATCCGCCCCTGTTATCAATTACAAGTCCGAAAGGTAGTATTGCAATTTTGTTATGTGCTTCAGAGGCTGCCGTGTTAACTGAATTATTTTCAGTAACAGCAACTTTGGGTAAATTGAATACTTCTATCCTGCCGCTGCCGAAAGTTATTTTTTGAATGTCACTCTTTTTTAAGGTATAGAGCAGTTTCTCGCCTTTGTAACTAAATTTTATCTCAGAGTCGTTGATTTCCTGAATATTACCTATCATTTCTTCACCCTTAATTGTCAATATCACATCCGATTTAGGAGAATTTGTTTGAGAGTGAAGGGTATTTATTATAAAAATCAACAGGCTAAATGCAAGACAAACTTTTTTCATAAAGGGCAAAAAATAATTAGAATGTTTATAAATAAATATAATCAGAACTTTATAAATATCAAATACGTAAATATCTCTTAAGATAACCTACGCTACGATTTTGAGTATGGTTTTGAATGAGAATTGAAAATTTTATCTTTACTAAAACATTAAAAAACTAACCTTTTATAAAAAATAATGATGAAAAAAATCTTACTAATATTCATTGCATCATTCATTTGTGGCAGTGCATTCGCTCAATCGAAAACAGAAAAAGGAATTGATTATGGAATTAAAGCAGGTATTAACCTTGCAAAATATCACCTTAGCAATGAAGCCGCAGGAACAGAAACAAAAAATATTACAAATTTTCAGTTAACAGGTTACCTGAATGCACCGCTTGGTTCTTATTTCTATTTTCAACCGGGTTTATCTTTACAGGGTAAAGGGGGCAAGAATCGTATTGCCACGAATGAACAAAAACAGAATACCATGTGGATGGAAATTCCGCTTAACCTGTTGGTAAAACTACCTGCTGCACCCAAGGCACATATTTTTGTTGGAGGCGGGCCCTATTTAGGTCTTGCGCTCAGCGGAAAAAATAAATTAACCACAAACGGGCAAACAACAGAGAGTGATGTCAATTTTGGAAATGCAGTTTCAGATAATCTTAAAGGAAGTGATTTCGGATTTAACTTAATGGCCGGAATTCAGATGGACTCGGGTTTGAATCTTGGAATCGGGCATGGAATCGGAGTCAAAAATATAACTCCGAATAATGCAAATGCTGTAGTATCTGATATCTATTCCAGAGTGCTGAGTTTTTCTGTGGGATTTCAATTTTGAGAACCGGACTTTAATATAAATTCAATAGAAGAAATAAAATTAATTAAAGAGCAATTTTCTTTCTAAATATTTTAATGTGTAAATTGTACACTAAGAAAGTCTTGATAGATATGAAAAGAATCTACCTTACCTTAATTTTTTCTGCAATCATTAGCCTTGTGCAGGCACAAAAATCTGAAGTTTTAAAGGCGTTTTCAAAACATAGCATAGATCCCGGAATTCTGAGTTTAAAGATCAATGAAACTGTAAGTTCTTTTGCTTTTGATTCGAAGCAGATAAAC
>JADLED010000217.1 GCA_020846335.1 Bacteroidia bacterium | reverse complement strand
TGTATCCTATATAATATTTGTTGAGTATGTGTGAATACAGAATATATATTAAAAATTTCATTGCATAAAAAAACCCCACATTTCTGTGAGGTTTTGGTGGGAACTACTGGGTTCGAACCAGTGACCCCCTGCTTGTAAGGCAGGTCTATGCGGTCTAATACGCATTATTCCGGTTCTTTCCATATTCATAAAGCATTGATATTCATTTGATTGATTTGTATGGAACCGGATGAGACTGGATGGGTATGATTTTGACTTGTACGAAACTTGTACGGATTAAGGGATTTTCTATTACATTTGTGACATAAATAAAAGTTAGAAATTATGGCCACAGCAAAATTAGTATTAGACAAAAGGAGGAAAGATACAAAATTGATTGATGTTGACGCAAACGTAGATAATAACATATACCCTCTAAGAATTAGGATTTATAAAGGCACCGAAAACAAAGAAATTACCCTGCCATACAAGTTTAAGGTAAATGAATGGATAGAGGGTGAAAATAGGGTCGTAAAATCATATCCAAATTCTGGCAGGGTGAATTCTGCAATCCAGCAACGATATTCTATTGTAACAACCACGTTATCATATTTTTCAGAGGTAATTGAAAATATGGACATGGAATCAATAAGAAAACTCGTTTGCAACGAGATAGAAAAAGGAATTTCAAACCATTTGGAGGATGATGCAAAAAAAATTGTTGAAAGTTCTTTGACCACAGATGAAAGCAATTTATGGCTTGGGAAATTCGCGGCAATTATTTCTGAGCGAACTCTTAGGAAAGGGAAAAGCGGTACCGCGAAATGGTATGATGATGCCGTTGCAGCTATTATCAAATTTAACAACAAGAAAGATATATTAATTGCCAAAATTGATGTTAAGTTTTTGGAAGAATTTGAGACCCATCATTTATCAATTGGTAATTCGGTTAATTGTATCGATGTTTATTTGAGGGCGGTTCGTTCTATAACTAACAAAGCCATAAAAGAGGTTTTAAAAGGGAAAACTTTCGAAAATTATCCTTGGGGACGTACTGGTTTTATTATTAAAACGGAAAAAACAAAAAAAAGGGCCGTTAAAAGGGAAGTAATAGATGACATTAGGTTACTAAATGTTCAAGCACATACCGCAAAATGGGATGCGAAAAACTACTTGCTCTTTATGTTTAATAACCGTGGAATTAATCTAATAGATGTTGCCAAATTGCGGAAAGAGCAAATTGTTGATAGTTTATATCAGAATGGAAAACTGATAGAAGGGCGACTAGAGTATAAAAGAAGCAAAACCGGTAAAGACTTTTTAATTAGGTTAACAAAGGAATCAATATCGATTCTCAATTCTTACAATATCTCGGAACTAAATGAAAAGGATTTCGTTTTTCCAATTAAATACGTCGAATCAAAAACAGGACGAGCAACCTACAATCAAAACCGTAAACGCATTAATGCTCGATTTAATGAACTCGCTGCGGATGCTGGACATGAAGGTACAAACATGACAACTTATGTGGTTCGACACACCTGGGGTACTGAAGCCAAAAAGAAGGGACTTACACTCATGCAAATACAAGAGCTTTTTGGACATGAAGACGCAAGAACCACCCAAACATATACAGACTATTTTGAAAACAGTGAACTTGATGAAATGAATGAAAAAATCCTGGCATAGCCGCAGACTTGCGAACGATTAGTTATCTATTCGATTCGTTCCTCAGCCAAATTTCCAAAACAATAAATTCAGTATCTTTACATCAACAATCGTTCTTTTCTTCAAACTACTTTAATATAAAAGTATGTTGTCAAATTGCAATGTAAAGAATCCGCTAAGTACTAACTAAACACAGCAAGACAATAAATGACAAGCTGCACCCATATGGGTGCGGCCTTGCTCGTTTATTCTTGCGTTGGCTCTTAGCGGAGCCATTTACATGGTAAATGTTTGAGGTTCGCGCCCACCAATATCCAATCAAAGGTATGTGACCCAAACGGCGCATACCTTTTTTATTTTAGTACGTCCCCGGGCAAGAGGTTAAGAGGATGCTACCTAAATATTTTAGATGATAAGCCAAACACCATCACAGTAATTTTTAGCCGGAGAAAATGAAGATTAACCGAAATAAATGGCATTAATGTCGATTAATACTTGAAATAAAAATTAGAGTGATTATATTGTGACCGAGTTAGATTGAGTGGGAAATGACCGTTGAAAAAAAAATCACTTCGCAAAACAGAAACTAAGAACAATGGAAAATCCGTATCTAAACAAACGACAATATGAGGTGCTTCTGGAGGAAGCAAAAAGGAACCTGGAGAAGGAGCCGAACAATCCGGCAGCTCACGAATTTCTTTCCTCAGTTTCCGCTTTAGGAGACAGGTATGAAGAAACACTAAATTACTTAGAAAGAACTCTAATCTCGGTGAGAAACGAACCCCTGATGCACTTGCTGAAGGCACATTGTCACCTTAAACTCAAAGAATACGATTTAATGAAACAGGAGTACCTCCGGTTCACCAAAATGGAGGCAGGGCAGGCTTATTGGGAAGATGCAATGCTGGCAATAAAAATAGATGATGATGAGGAGTTGCAAGGTCTGATTGAATTAATTAATGAAGAAACCCGAATACGCTTAATTCCATTTATAAATACAATCCACCCACAAAAATAACTACTTGCTGCTAGCAAGCCATTCGAGTGCTTCTGCCCGGTCTTCAAACACCCTTACCTCGCAAACTGGTTCATCAAACAACGCCGCAAATCTTGCCACCAAACTTGATTCCGGGCGATTCGAGAAAAGAGCCTTTGCCGATACG
>JADLED010000216.1 GCA_020846335.1 Bacteroidia bacterium | reverse complement strand
TAAATGTGTTCCGGATTTTCTCTTAAATCCTCGCGGTAATAATCAATACATTTTCGTTTTGATTGTATGTGCTTAATTAAAATCCGCTTTAAGTCTTCCTTATTTTTAGCACCCGCCAGGGCTTCGTGATCAAATTGTTTATCCTGCACCAGCGGACTTATCAATGTTTTTACGGCCGCAGTGCCCTCTTGTTTTTCTCTACTTGCTTTTTCCTGTAATTGGCCTTTTCGTTCTAAATCGCCATGGGCATAACCACCCAAATCGCGCCGTATGCCGCTTGCCTCAGCGCTTTTTCCGGCGGCCACCGCATAGTGCTCTTTGGCCCCCGATTCTGCAAGCTGCCGAAAGAGCAGGGCCACGTATGTGTCGTTAGTTAAATGTTGCTCTTCTTCCAGCAACTGCTTGTTGCTTCTATTAAAAGCCTCTTCGGCCAAAGCCAGTGTTTGTTGCTCGAATTTTTTTTCGTAATTGCCAATGTAGGCTTCCAACTCGCCAATGCCCGAAAAATTTTGTGCTTTCAGCGCGCGGTTAAGGGTTTGCAGGCGGGCTTCCTCCTCCTTTTTTGCCCGGTTACGTTCCGGATCGCTCACACCAAATTCATCCGTGGCCGGTATGTTTTGCCAATGCCCTTCGGTTTTCTTATACGCATAATACAATTCCAAAAGCTGCTGTCGGCTGTTGAGTAATTGTTTTTCTCCGGCAACTTTATCTTTTGCAGGTGCTTTAGCTTCCGGCTTTTTTGCCTCGGCGGTTTTTTTACTTTTTTGATCTTGTGCATCTGCCTTTTGAGCAGGTTTGGTTTTTTTTGATGCGGGCTTTTTCTTTTTTGCCGGAGCCACTGATTTTTCGGGAGCCTTAATTGCCGTCTTGTCAGCCGGTGTTAATTCCTTCAAAGCCTCACTGCCTTTAGGGGTAGGCGCCGTTGTTTTTTCTTTTTCGGCCCGGGCCTTTTTAGTTTCTTCGCTTTCGGCAAACCAATAATTTTCTTCTTCTTCCTCCGTTTCAAAACGGCGAATCATTTCGTTGCGGGATTGAAGCCATTGCTGATGATCAAACATGGTAAGGGGTTTAAAGGGTTAATTTCTATTAGGGTAGCACTAAAATTTCTTACACTAATTTAAAAATTAATTTCTTAACCTATGCACTCGCAAGCTAATTTTTACTGTTAAATTTTTAAGGGCCGTGCCAATTTTCCTACCCCATATTTCTCTTTATTTGGCGCTTGTTTGCCTGCAAAAAATCGTATCTTTAAAGCTTCTAAAAAATTATGACTGTTAACAATAAGTACGAAGCTGTTATTGGGTTGGAGTGTCACATTCAGTTACTCACCAAAACCAAAATGTATAGCAGCGATGTGGCTGAATACGGCGGCCTGCCAAACTCCTACGTGAGCGTGGTAACTCTTGGCCATCCGGGCACACTGCCGGTGGTGAACGAGCGTGCCGTTGAATTTGCCGTAAGGCTGGGATTGGCTGTTAAAGCCGACATTCGCGAAGAAAACCAATTTGCCCGTAAAAATTATTTTTATGCCGACCTTCCAAAAGGTTATCAGATAACGCAGGACAAAACGCCTATTTGCAACAACGGATACATTATTGCCAAATTAAAAGATGGTAGCGAAAAACGCGTAAACCTTACCCGCATTCACATGGAAGAAGATGCCGGAAAAAGTTTGCACGACATTGATGCCAACGATACCCTGGTGGATTTGAACCGCGCCGGCACACCGCTTTTAGAAATTGTTACCGAACCCGATATTCGCAGCGCCGAAGAAGCCTACGCCTACCTTACCGAAGTGCGTAAACTGGTGCGCTACCTCGATATTTGCGATGGTAACATGGAAGAAGGTTCGCTGCGTTGCGATGCCAACATATCGGTGCGACTAAAAGGTGCTCCCGAATTTGGTAAAAAGGTGGAAGTAAAAAACATGAACTCCTTTCGCAATGTGCAACGTGCTATTGAACTTGAAATTGAACGGCAAATTGCCATGGTTGAAGCCGGAGAGCCCATTGCGGTGGAAACCCGTAGCTTTGATGCAGTAGGCGACCGCACATTTTCGCTGCGCAGTAAAGAAAGCGCCAACGATTACCGCTATTTTCCGGAACCGGATTTGCAACCCGTATTCATTACTCAGGATTACATCAACAAGGTGAAAGCCGAATTGCCAACCCTGCCCAACGAACTGTTTAATACCTATACCCAAACGTATAAGTTGAGCGAGTACGATGCCAACCAGATTATAGAATTAAAAGAAGTGGCTTTTTATTTTAATACTTTAGTTAAACACACAGGCAATCACAAAAGTGCCGCCAACTGGTTAATGGGGCCAATAAAAGCCTTTATTAACGAACGGGCTTTAAATTTTTCGGATTTTAAACTGGCACCTCAAAAAATTGCAGAAATTATTTCGTTGATTGATGCCGGAAAAATAAGCAATGCCGCGGCGAGTCAGCGCTTGTTTCCTGCTTTGGTGGATGCACCCGAAAAAAGTGCCGAACAAATTGCCACCGAACTGGATTTAATACAAAACAGCAACAGTAACGAATTGCAGGAACTGGTAAATGAGGCATTGAGCAAACACGCAGCCAAAGTGGCCGAATACAAAGCCGGAAAAACCGGATTGCTGGGCATGTTTGTAGGCGAAGTAATGAAACTCAGCAAAGGCAAAGCCGATCCAAAACTCTTGAATCAATTGGTGAAGGAAACACTCGAAAAATAAAACTCTGATATTACATTCATAAAAAGTAAATAAACAAATCATGCAAAAATCTCTCATCGGCCTTTCAATTGTTACACTTCTGGCTTCCTGTGGTGGAAAGAAAAACAATACGGGCTTTGAATTAAAAGGCACCTTTAGCAACAGTAACGGCGAATTAATTTACCTCGAAAAACTTGGAAACAATGGCCCGGTAACGGTGGACAGTGTGACCCTTGGCGAAAAAGGTGAATTTGAATTTAATAACTACAGTCCAAAAATTGGATTTTACCGCATTAAAGTAAACCAACAAAACTATGCCATGCTGGTACTCGACAGTGCCGACAAAATTACGGTTACCGGCACTATTAAAGACCTTGGAAATACTTACAAAGCCGAAGGTTCGGCCGAAACCGCCCTGTTTATTGATTATAACAACATGGCCCGTCGCCGCGAAATGAGACTCGACTCACTGAACAAAGTTTTTATGGCTTTGGTTGAGCCAATTAAAATGGACAGTGTTAAAGTGGATTCGCTGAGCAAAACGTTTGAAGCGCCATACAACAACATTGTAGAGCCCGAACAAAAAGCCATGGTAAATAAAATTATGCAAAACACCAGCATGTATTCTTCCATCATGGCCATTCAATCTATTGAACCCGATAAATTTCCGGAAGTTTACATCGAGTTGGATAAAGGCCTGACAAAAAAATTCCCGAACGATAAAAATGTGAAAATGTTTGACGACATGGTAAAACGCCAGTTGTCTACCAGTGTGGGCATGGTAGCACCCGAAATAATGTTGCCTACACCCGATGGTAAAGATTTGGCGCTTAGCTCACTGAGAGGGAAAGTGGTGCTGATTGATTTTTGGGCAAGCTGGTGTGGACCCTGCCGCAAAGAAATGCCAAACGTGGTAAAGGCTTATGCCAAATTTAAAAACAAAGGCTTCGAAATTTATGGCGTGTCACTCGATCAGGAAAAAGACCGCTGGGTGGAGGCAATTGCTAAGGATGGTATTACATGGCCACAGGTAAGCGACCTCAAACAATGGGGCAGCGAAGTGGTGAAACTTTATAGCATTCAGGGCATTCCGTTTACCGTTTTAATTGACAAAGACGGAAAAATTCTGGCAAAAAATCTGCGCGGTGAAGAACTGGAGGCTAAACTTGCGGAAGTATTGAAATAATGACACCGCACCGGACTTTTAAAATTAAGCGCTTTGCATACAGCATTGCGCTTTTTTTTATTTTTAATTGTGCCAACGCTCAAAATAGTTACTTTCAGCAGGAAGTGCATTTTACTATGCAGGTGCGCTTAAATGACGAAAAACACAGTCTGCATGCCACTTCCGAAATAAAGTACATAAACCACTCACCACAAAACCTTTCCTTCATTTATTTTCACCTATGGCCCAACGCCTATAAAAACAGTAACACGGCTCTGGGGCAACAATTGCTGCAACAAAAAAAAACCGCGCTCTATTATTCAAAACCGGATGAACGCGGATACATGGATAGCCTGGACTTTAAGGTAAACGGAGAAAAAATAAAATGGGAGATAGACAAAGTGCATCCCGACATTTGCAAATTGTTTTTAAATGAACCCCTTTTAAGTGAAGGCACAATAACCATCAGTACACCATTTTTTGTAAAAATTCCCGATGCCGAATTTTCAAGGCTTGGTCATACCGGGCAGGCGTATTTTATTACACAGTGGTACCCAAAACCGGCTGTTTACGATAAGGATGGCTGGCACCCCATGCCCTACCTCGATCAGGGAGAATTTTATTCTGAGTTCGGTAGTTTTGATGTGAGCATTACCCTGCCCCAAAATTATATTTTAGCCGCCACCGGCAATCCTGTCAAAACTCCGGAAGAAGCGAAGTTTATGGAACAGGAATGCGCCAAAACATTGTCCTGCCTCACACAAAACAAACGCCGCCAAAACGATATGGATTTTCCGCCTTCGTCTAAACAAACAAAAACCATTCGCTTCCAGCAAAAAAAAGTACACGATTTTGCCTGGTTTGCCGACAAACGTTTTTATGTGGTGGAAGATGAGGTGTTGCTACCCGACAGCAGTAGTCACGTGAATACCCATGTGTACTTTACCGGTAAAAATTTTACACTTTGGCACGATGCCATTAATTACGTCAACCAATCCACTTTATTTTATTCGCGCCTTGTGGGTAATTATCCTTTCGAGCACATCAGCGCGGTTGACGGCACCATTATGGCCGGTGGCGGCATGGAATACCCGGGTATCACTGTAATTGGCGATGCTTCCTCCAAACACGATTTGGAAACCACCATAGCCCACGAAGTAGGCCACAACTGGTTTTACGGCATATTGGGCAGCAACGAACGTGATTTCCCATTTTTGGATGAAGGCATTAATTCATTTTACGAAATGCGTTACAACCGCGAAAAATATCCTTACAAAAAACTTACCGAATACCTTTACCGCGATTCGAGTTTTCAACTTTTTGGGGTAAACAAAATGGCCATTTGGAGAGACAAGGAACTGGCATTTATGTACTCACTTAAATCCCGCACCGATCAGGCACTTAATCTTCCGGCAGCCGATTACAGTTCAACCAACTATGGCACCATAGTTTATGCCAAAACGCCCGTGGTGCTGGATTACATGATGGATTACATGGGCCGCGAAACATTTGACAAAGCCATGCAGTACTATTACGAAACTTACAAATTTAAACACCCTTCGCCTTCTGATTTTTTTAATGCCCTTAGCACTTCGAGTGGATTGGATTTAAGTCAGTTCGAAAAGGTACTGTTCAATTCCACGCAGCACATCGACTATAAAATAAAATCAGTTAAAAAAAGTAAAGCGGGTGGTTTTGATATTGAGGTAAAAAACAAAAGCAAGGCCTTGTTACCTTTTAATATTACGGCCTATAAAAAGGGACGTGCCATTAAAACCCTTTGGTACCAGGGTTTTGAAAACAAAAAAAAGTTACCCTTTGATGCAGACAGTGCCGACTTTTTTAAAATTGACGGCAAGGATTTGATGCCTGATATTAATCGACGCAACAACTTTAGTAAAACTTCGGGCTTGTTTAAAATAAACAAACCCCTGCAATTCAAATTCCTTACCCATGTTGCCGATCCTTTAAAAAACTGTGTGAATTATCTGCCTGTGTTGGGCACCAATTCCTACAATGGTTTTATGCTTGGCCTGGCCTTGCATAACTACGGTTTGTTAACCCGACGACTGGAATACCTTTTTGTACCAATGTATGCTTTTCGGACCAAAAGCCCGGTAGGCTTTGCTCAGGTGGATTTGAACCTGTTTCCAAAACGTAACTTTCAGCAAATAACAATTGGGGGTAAATTAAAAACGTTTAGTTACAACGATTTTGAAACCAAATACCTGAACGAAACAAATGGCACTAATTTCAAAAAGTTGATTTTTAATTACGTAAAAATTATGCCTTATATTTCTTTCGATTTCAAAAAGAAAAAAGCCACAAGTCCCATTCATCAAAACATTACCCTGCGTTCCACTATTTTATTTACCGATAGTCTGAATCTTTCGGGGCCGGTAATTGCGAGTCTTTCAAGCAAAGGTCCGGTTAAAAAAACAGTTACCACATTCATCAATGAGCTCGATTATTTTTTGGATAATAAACGTGCCATCGATCCTTTTTCGCTTTTGGTTAATGTGCAACACTCCAATTCCATGTCAAAAATTTCTGCCATGTTCGATTATCAAATCAGTATCTCCAAAAAAAATTACCTGCAAGTTCGGCTTTTTGCCGGCGCTTTTATGAGCGGTTCGGTCAATGAACGCGGCTATTATGCCTTCCGTGCTTCGGGCTACAACGGTTATCAGGATTATTTGTTTGAAGGCAATTTTTTGGGTCGTAATATTGGCGATGGCCTGCCATTTAACCAATACCTCGAAAAAGATGCCAATTTAAAAACCCTGACCTTTTTAAGTGGAAACACAGACTGGATGCTGGCACTTAATTTAAAATCGCCAAAAATAGGCATCCTGCCATTGCGGGTGTTTGCCGATGTAATGACCTGCGACGCAAGGGCAATGAAGGATGAAAAAATACTGTGGGACGCCGGACTGAATATCACCCTATGGAAAGACCTTATGGAAGTTTACATTCCCATAGCCTACAGCGCTTATGTGAAAGATATTCTGACTTTGAATAAAATTGACTTTTATCAAAGGCTTCGATTTACATTTAATATTCATAAATTAGTCCCGAAAAAATTTATTCATAACGCACTAAAGGATTGAGCTCAAAAAAAATATATTTTGCCTCCGATTTTCATCTTGGTGTGCCAAGTAAGGAAAGCAGTTTGAAACGTGAAAAAACGGTGTGTCGTTGGCTGGATAGCATTAAGCACGATGCAGCGGCCATTTACCTGGTGGGCGATATTTTTGATTTTTGGTACGAATACAAATACACGGTACCAAAAGGCACGGTGCGCCTGCTTGGTAAAATTGCCGAACTCACAGATGCGGGCATTCCTGTGCATTTTTTTATTGGTAATCACGATTTGTGGATGAAGGATTATTTTACCGATGAACTGAATGTGACCGTGCATCACCAAACCCTGCAAACAACATTTGGTGGTAAAAAATTTTACATCAGTCACGGCGATGGCCTGGGCCCCGGTGATAACTGGTACAAACTCCTGCGCACAATTTTTGCCAGCAAAACCTGCCAGTGGCTATTTAGTCGCCTGCACCCTAACCTGGCCTTTTACATTGCCAAAAGAAGCAGCAAACGCCGCAAGGTAATTACGGGCGACAGCGACGAAAAATTTTTAGGAAACGAAAACGAATGGTTGTTTTTATATAGCCGCGAAGTGCTTAAAACCACGCAAGTGGATTATTTTATTTTTGGACACCGTCACCTGCCTTTGGATTTGGATGTGGATGGAAAAGCCCGTTACATCAATCTGGGTGAATGGATAAACTACAACACCTACGCCGTGTTTGATGGTGAAAATCTGGAACTGAAAAAGTTTGAAGCTTAGCTTTCTTTTAATCCCCTGCCGGCTTTATTGATTTTATTATCGCGTTTTAATTCCGCAATAATTTTATCCAACACACCGTTTACAAATATTTTGCTATTGGGCGTGCTGTATTCCTTACTAATATCAATATATTCATTAAGTGATGCCTTAACCGGCACACTTGGAATGTAAAGAATTTCAGCCAGGGCCATTTCCATCAACAGCATGTCCATGTTGGCAATGCGCTCCACTTCCCAGTTTTGGGTGTGGCGACCGATCAACTCCTCAAACTCTTGTTTATAGAGAATGGTTTTGTTGAAGAGGCTGCTCATAAAATGTAAATCATCCTTTTCGTCTTTCAACAAAGGTTGCAATTGAAACTCGCCGTTAAAATCCTCGAGGTTACGGATAACAGAATTGAAGGCCACAAAAGTATCGTCGGCCCAGTGAATGTTTTTTTCTTCAAACAAACTAATGAGCACTTCGTTTTCGCTCAGATAGGTAGTAATTAACTGCACCACAAAATTGCGATCGTCTTCCAAACTAAGTGTGTTAGAGGCGAGGTAATTGGTATAGAGTTCGGTGTTACGCAAATCGTTAAACATTTTACGTACCAAGTCAAAATCGCCCTGCCACGAAATTTTTCTTTTTTCTATTTGCGACTGAAGTTCTTTGTTTTCAACAATGCCAATGAGTAGTTTGTTGCGGGCAAATTTTAAATTCGGATTAAGGTCTTCGGCAATGGGCAAACGCTTATTACGCTTTTCGTCGATTACCAACAGGGAGATGTGGTGCAAATCGCCCAGCAACGCCAGTATTGAAAGGTATAGTTCGTAAATCTTGTCCAGACTTTTGTTGAGTTCCTTTTCAAACTGAGCGACATTGGCCTTTTCGTGTTGAAAATAGGCGTACAAAGCCTGCATTACCTTTATTCTTAAAAATCTCCTGTTTAACATATTTCGTTTTAGAAATTAGATTTTGTATTTAAGGGTGAGATTTACACTTCTTAAATCTCTGTTCTTAAATCTTAATCTTATAGTACGGCATTAATTCTTGCAATGGCTTCAATGCGTTGTTCGCCCAAACGGTTGGCAGCCATGTAGGTTGGAATGCCTTCCTTTTTAGCCAACTGAAACAAATTGAACGTTGTATCGTAAATTTTTTCGGCATGAGACATGGCGCGCTCGCGGTTATAGCCTTCCAGTTCGTAGTACACATTAATAATTCCACCGGCATTCACCACATAGTCCGGAGCATATAAAATCCCCTGACTTCCCACTCTTTCACCATGAATTTTTTCATCGGCCAATTGATTGTTGGCGGCACCGCAAATAATACGGCATTTGAGGCGGCTAAGGGTATCATCGTTTACGGTTGCACCCAAAGCGCAGGGAGCATAAATGTCAATGTCCAGATCAAACATTTTATCGGCAGTCACCACTTCTGCCTTGTACTTGTCGGCAGCAGCTTTCAGGCGTTCTTCGCTAATATCGTTAATGTAAACTTTTGCACCTTCTTTGGTTAAATGGCTCACCAATACTTCGCCTACGTGACCAATGCCCTGCACTAATACTTTTTTACCACTGAGACTGTCGCTTCCCCATGTTTCGCGGGCACTTGCTTTCATGCTCACATACACACCATAAGCAGTAACCGGGCTTGGATCGCCGCTACCACCCATGTTTTCGGGCAAACCGCTCACGTGGTCTGTTTCCATTTTAATTATTTCCATGTCGCGGCTGGTCATGGCCACATCTTCGGCGGTAATGTATTTTCCACCCAAACTGTTTACAAATTTTCCGAAACGGCGCAACAGGGCTTCGCTCTTAATTTTTTTAGCATCACCAATAATAACGGCTTTGCCACCACCAAGGTTTAATCCTGCAACAGAAGACTTATAGGTCATGCCACGTGATAAACGCAGAACGTCGTTGAGCGCTTCCATTTCGTTATTGTAATTCCACATGCGTGTGCCACCCAGCGAAGGGCCAAGCACCGTGTTGTGAACGGCAATAATGGCTTTGAGGCCCGTGGCATTGTCGTTGCAAAATAATAATTGCTCGTGGTTGTAAAGCCCCATTTGGCCTATAACCGGATTTTCGGATATGTTGTTGTTATTTAAAATTTTTACTTCCATAAAATTCTTAATTCAAGTCGTCAAAGGTATGTTTATTGCAACAATATACAAAAGAATTATACACATTCCATGCGCTTTACAGGCTAAAAGATTACTTTTGCGGGGTGTTACATCTCAAGGTATTAAATCCCTATTTTAAAAAATACAAATGGCACTTTTTGGGCGGCCTTTTGTTTGTGTCTTTATCCACAATTTTGGGCACCTATCAGGGGGTGATTGTGAGAAACGGCACCAATAAAATCCTCGAAATTTTTAAAAACGGTAAGTCGGAAGACAGCCTGGTATTTATTAAATACGGCTTAACATTAACAGGACTGGCGCTTTCGAGCGGTTTGTTTATGTTTTTGATGCGGCAAACCATTATTGTAATGAGCCGACACATTGAGTACGATCAAAAAAACGAAATCTATCAGCATTATCAGGCATTGGATGCAGGGTTTTACAAAAATCATACCACCGGCGACCTTATGAACCGCATCAGCGAAGACGTGGGCAAGGTGCGCATGTACACCGGACCGGCCATTATGTATTTGGCCAACACGCTGGTAACCACAGTAACCATTCTTATTTTTATGTTGAATGTAAATGCCCGTTTAACGCTCTTGGTATTTTTACCATTGCCCATTTTATCCATTATTATTTACAAGGTATCGGATTTAATAAACAAACAAAGTGGCCGCGTGCAGGCCGAACTGGGCGCCCTGACCACGCAAACGCAGGAAACATTTAGTGCCATACGCGTTATTAAAGCCTATGCGCGCGAAACATTTTTTGTGAATCAAATGAAAGAAAAAAATGAGGTGTATAAAAAAACAGCTCTGAAACTGGCTACTACCGAAGCTTTTTTTACCCCTGTGATGGCTTTAATGGTTGGACTAAGTGTGCTGATGACCGTTTGGTATGGCGGCACCTTGGCCATTGAAGGAAAAATAGAACCCGGAAACATTACCGAATTTATTTTGTACGTATTCCGCCTCACCTGGCCCTTTGCCTCACTGGGCTGGGTAACTTCGCTCATTCAACGCGCCACGGCCTCGCAGGAACGCATTAACGAATTTTTAAAACAACAACCGGTTATTGTGAGTGCCAATTCGGAGGTGTATCCTGTTTTGGGCGATATTGAATTTAAGAACGTGAGTTTTACCTATCCCGAAAACAACATTAATGCGCTGAAAAACATTTCCTTTAATTTAAAACAGGGACAATCGCTTGGAATTACCGGACAGGTGGCCAGTGGCAAATCGAGCCTCGTAACACTTTTAAGCAGAATGTATGATTGTAATGAAGGTGAAATTTTAGTGGATGGAAAAAACATTAAAGCTCACAACCTGCATTTGTTGCGAAAAAATTTAGGCGTGGTGCCGCAGGAAGTTTTTTTGTTCAGCGATACCGTGGCCAATAACATTGCCTTTGGAAGTAGCAATAAAACCGACCGACCCGAAATTGAGCGGGCGGCTAAACAGGCGGGTGTGTACGATAACATTATGGGCTTTGCCGAAAAGTTTGAAACCATGGTGGGCGAACGTGGAATTACCCTGAGTGGTGGCCAAAAACAACGCATTAGTATTGCTCGAGCCATTATTAATAAACCGCAAATTTTAATTTTCGACGATTGTTTGAGCGCGGTTGACAGCGAAACCGAAGAACTTATTTTAAGCAATTTAAAAAATGAAATGCAAAACCGTACCAGCATCATTATCAGTCACCGAATTTCGAGTATAAAAAATGCCGATTTAATTTTGTATTTAAAAGAGGGCGAAATTGCCGAAATGGGTACTCACGACGAATTACTGCGCCTGGGAAAAAATTATGCCGAACTGGATAAAATGCAGGGACATTAAGTGCTTATAAATCAAACTTCATTCCTTTTTCTGCTACATTAAATCCGGCAGCCTTCAATTTTGTGGTCGCCTCACTTTCCTGAATTAACAAGGGATTGGTGTGATTAAAATGAATAAAATAGATCTTCGCTTTTTCTTTAGCTGAGAGCGATTTAAAAAGTTCCATGCTTTCTAATACAAAGGGGTGCGGAATTTCTTTGATGTTACGGTTATTAATCTCCTCACCGCTATAAAAGGTTGCATCTAAAAAGGCAAAATCAACTTTTTTTATTTCATCAATAATACTTTTGTTCCATTTTTCCCATTTATCAATATCAGGAATAAACAGGGCACTTTTATGTGGTCCCTTAATAATGTAGCCCACTGTTTCAGAAAACTCGTCGCGGTGCGGCACCGTAAAAGCACTAACAGTGAAGTTCGGCGACAGTGATTTGCCTTCGTTTTCCTTTAATTCGTTTAATTCAATATTATGAAGTGTTACAAGCTGACTCCATGGGCCGTTGGTTTCTAAAAATGTTTTCATTCGGGGCATTGTAAACACTTGAACTCCCTTTGCATTCATCACTTCGCGGCCAAGCTGCATGAGTCCTGTGTAATGACCTATGTGAGCATGTGTTAAAAAAATACCATCAGGTGTTTCCTTGTCCGAAAATCCGGCAAAGGTTTTAAGTTCCTTCATTTGAGTGGATATGTCGGGAGTTGCCTCCAACATCCAGGTTTGTTTGTACTTGTAATCTAACAAACCCAAACAAACCACTTTGCGATTGGTGTCAGGGTGATTGAAAAGAGATTGACAACATGCTTTTTTGCAACCGGCGTGGGGCGAGCCTCCGTCTTGAATTGTGCCCAAAACAATGATTGTGGCTGTGCTCACATGTTGCTTTGGAGGAACCGACTCACTTTCGGTATGAGGCTCTTTACAGGTGCTCATTAAAAAGCAGAAAGCAAACAGCAAAGAAAACCGGAAGATGCATTTCATGTCTTACAAACTTTGAATTCAGAACTTAAGGTACGTAAAATGTCTGATACTATATGCTCTGCCATTCCTGCCATTGTAGCGGTGCCGGCAAATTGGTGTTCGAAAGTTCAAGGTGAATAACCCTTCGGCGAAGCCCATTGGTGGTGCGACCCGAACTATGAAATAATAATGGCTTCATTACCATGATGCCGCCGCGTTGAACGTTACAAGTCACTTCTTCCCCATTCCAATGAGTATTTTTTTCGGGTCTTAAAATTCCATTTTTATGTGAACCCTTAATTACTTTTAGTGCGCCATTTTGCCCGTCAGTTTCGTCTAAATGTATGCGAAGGGTGTAAACCGATTCAAGAACAGAAACCGGTGGTTGAACATTAAAATAACCGGGTTTAACTGTCCAGCGGCTATAACCCGGGGTTTCTGCTTTTTCTTTTATGGATATTGATAAATCCTGATGGTAAGAAACAAACCAATTGGAAGTGGGTGGCTTATCGAAATAAATGGATTTAATAACAAAATAATTTTCTCCAAAATTCTGGCGAATCATCGTTTTCATTTCTGCCGTAAAAATTAAATCACTGATACCAGGAACCTCACGCAAAAAACAACGAATGGCAAAAACATCTTCTGTCTTTCGAAAGGCCTGACCTGCACTTACCGCGGCGCCGATACAGTCGAGCATCTCATCCACCTTCTCTGAAGAGTAAATTGGCGGCAGACAGGCAAATCCATTTTTGGAGATTTCGGCTTTTAAAGAATTCAAATCCATTAGAGATACGATAAGGCTATAAAATTTTTACTTAAAGGTTGAGGTGTTCTCTTTTCCAATAAAAAGGAAATACCCATTGACACATTAAATGTAACACAAAAATACATTTCAGAAATGCTTATAGAAGAAAGTTTATTCCAACCGGAGATTTGATAATTATCTTCTGAACAAAATAATTCGTAATCACTCGTCACTAAATTCCTGTACAAATTCAAGCAATTTGTGAACTTCTATTCACCAACATTTCTAAAATTTCGACTAACTTTACCTTAGAATATTTTTGCATGAAATACTTAATAAAAAACGCCACAGTTGTAAATGAAGGTGAATCCGGCATTTACGACGTTTTGATAGAAAATAAAATAATTTCTAAAATAGACCGCCACATTGATTCGGTTGCGGGTGCCACAGAAATTAACGCCGAAGGACTGGTTCTATTACCTGGTGCCATCGACGATCAGGTGCATTTTCGTGAGCCGGGCCTCACACACAAAGGCGAAATTTACACCGAAGCCAAAGCCGCTGTGGCCGGGGGGGTTACCTCTTACATGGAAATGCCCAACACCAATCCGCAAAGCACAACGGTTGTAGAACTTGAAAAAAAATACCAACGCGCTGCGGTTTGTTCGCTGGCCAATTATTCGTTTTTTATGGGCGGCACCAATCACAATCTTGAGGAAACACTTAAAGTGGATTATTCGAAAGTGTGTGGCCTCAAAATTTTTATGGGCTCTTCAACCGGCGATATGCTGGTGGATCATCAGGAAGTGTTGGAAGGCTTTTTCTCAAAGGTAAATGCCCTCATTGCCACCCACTGTGAGTTTGATCCATTGGTAAAAGAAACGCAAAAACGCATTGTGGAGCAATACGGCGAAGACCTACCCGCTTATTTTCATCCAATTATTCGTAGCGAAGAAGCCTGTTATAAATCCTCATCCATGGCGGTGGATTTGGCAAAAAAATACAACACCCGTTTGCATATACTGCACATTTCAACTGCCAAAGAACTGGCCTTGTTTAGCAACAAAATTCCCTTAAAAGAAAAACGCATTACCGCCGAAGCCTGTATTCATCATTTATGGTTTAGCGATGAAGATTATAAAACCAAAGGCAATTTTATTAAATGGAATCCATCAGTTAAAACGGCCTTCGACCGCGAAAAAATATTTGAAGCCGTTTTAAACGACACCATCGATGTGATTGCCACCGACCACGCACCACACACACTCGACGAAAAAAATCTTCCTTACCTTCAGGCGCCAAGTGGCGGACCATTGGTGCAACACAGCATTTTAGCCATGCTCGATTTTTATCATGCAAAAAAAATCAGCATCGAAAAAGTGGTGCAAAAAATGAGTCACAATGTGGCCGATTTGTTCCGTATTCAAAACAGGGGCTACATTCGCGAAGGCTATTTTGCCGATTTGGTATTGGTAAATTTACACAAGCCAACTACTGTTACTAAACAAAACATATTATACAAATGCGGCTGGAGTCCCTTTGAAGGACACACTTTTAAAAGCAGTATCGAAAAAACATTTGTAAACGGACATCTGGTTTACAACAATGGCGTTTTTGATGAATCGGAATTTGGAAGCCGTTTAACATTTGGTGCCTAGTATGGAAAAACAAGCACTGAGCCCACTTCTCAAAGGAATGATAGATACGGCCAAAAAAGCCGGTGCTTTCATTAGGCAGGAACGCGAAAATTTTCAATACGAAAAAGTTGAAGTAAAAGGGCTTAACGATTTGGTAAGTTATGTGGATAAAACCTCTGAACAACTGATTGTGACTGATTTAGCCGCACTGTTCCCTGAAGCCGGATTTATAGTTGAGGAAAACACCCTTAACGAAAAAAAAGAATACAATTGGATTGTGGACCCTTTGGATGGCACCACCAATTTTGTGCATGGTATCGCCTGCTACGCCGTGAGCATTGCACTGGTGCATCATACCAAAGTGGTGGCCGGTGTGGTTTACGAAGTGAGCCGCGACGAATGTTTTTATGCTGAAAATGGATGTGGCGCCTGGCTTAACGGAAAAGCAATTCGGGTGTCGGCAAGAGCATCACTATCTGAAAGCCTTATTGCCACTGGGTTTCCGATTTATAATTTTTCGAGGTTGGAAAACTACCTCTCGGCGCTCACCTATTTTATGAAACATACTCATGGCTTGCGTAGAATTGGTGCCGCGGCTGCCGACCTTTGTTATTTGGCTTGCGGAAGAGTGGATGCCTTTTTTGAATACAACCTCAACGCATGGGATGTGGCCGCCGGAGGTTTGATTGTTCAGGAAGCCGGTGGAACTGTGAATGATTTTAGTGGTGGAGATAACTGGCTGTTTGGAAAAGAAATTTCGTGTACAAACGGCGCTCTGCTTAACGAATTTAATTCGGTGATTCAACAAGAATTTAAGAACTAGCTTTTGAAGGTTTTAGTTGTTAGTTTTTAGTGTTTAATAAACCTCTTGAGTTTTGAAGTTTTTAGTTGTTAGTTTTTAGTGTTTAATAAACCTCTTGAGTCTTGTCTCTTGAATCTTGTCTCTCGTCCCTTAAGTCTCTTCAATCCCTTCAATCCCTTCTGTCCCTTAAGTCCCTTCTGTCCCTTAAGTCTCTTCAATCCCTTCCGTCCCTTCTGTCCCTTCACCCCTTCTCCAAAAGCATCATGGCCCATTCGTTTTCGTTGTGCGCTAACACAAAATTAAATCCGTGTTCTGTGGCTACTTGTTTTAGTTCTTCGACATCTGTTGTAAAAAAACCGCTCAAATAAAGGTGTGTGCCGGCTTTAGCTATTTTAGAATAAACAGGTATTTGTTTTTTAAGAATGTTTTTGTTGATATTGGCCAAAATCACGTCAAATGTTCCAAGCGTTTCGAGTATGGGTGCATCGCCTTTTAATATTACAATGTCGCCGCAATTGTTCGACTGACAATTTTCAATGGCATTTTCCACACTCCACTCATCAATGTCTATGCCTGTTATGTTGCGTGCACCAAGTAAATGCGCCAGTATGGCCAAAATACCTGTGCCACAGCCCATGTCGAGTACCCGTTTGTTTTTAAATGGATGCGAAAACATTTCCTTGCACATTTGCCTTGTGGTTTGGTGGTGACCTGTACCAAAACTCATTTTAGGCATTATCACAATTTCGTGTTTTACGGTTTCATTTTTAGCATGAAACGGTGCCCGGATACACAGCAAATCGTCCACCAGCACAGGTTCAAAATTCTTTTCCCATTCGGCATTCCAGTTGGTGGTGGCAATTTTTTCTATTTTGCAGCTAAACTTAAAATCATCGAATTGAAAATCATCAAGATTTACTTCAGATGCATCTTCCTCTTTGATGTATGCTGTAAATCCGTTTTCAGAGGTATCAAAACTATCAAAGGGCCAATCCGAAATCATGGCCATTAAAATTTCGGAGCCGGGCTGCGACGGTGTTACGGTAAATTGATACGCCAGATAAGCCATCAGAAAGAATCTATTATTTTACAAAAATCATCGGCCTTTAAACTGGCACCGCCAATCAGTCCACCATCCACATCGGGACAGGCAAATAATTCTTTTGCATTTTGAGCATTGCAACTTCCTCCGTATAACACCGACAACTGATTAGCCACTTCAGCACCAAAAATTCCGCTTAGCACTTTTCGCACGTAGGCGTGCATTTCCTGAGCCTGCTGTGGCGTAGCGGTTTCGCCGGTGCCAATGGCCCAAACCGGTTCGTAAGCAAGCACTAAATCGTTTAACTTTTCTTTTGGAAAATGTTGCAGTACTTCTTCCAGTTGTTGCTTCACCGTTTCAAAATGCAAATTGCTTTTCCGCTCGGCAAGTTGTTCGCCAAAACAAAACACCACTTTTAAATTGTTTTCGAGTGCCTGATTAATTTTTGCAATTAATTGGTTGTTGCTTTCATTAAAATAAGTGCGGCGTTCGCTATGACCTACCAAAACATAAGCACAGCCCACTGAAGCAATCATATTCGCCGACACTTCGCCAGTAAATGCTCCTTTGCTGTGTTCGCTGCAGTTTTGTGCACCTGTGGCAAAATTTGCTTCGCCGTCTAAAATTTCGCTGAGTTCGGTTAAAAACAAATAGGGTGGAAAAATAACTTTTTCAACGTCCTTGTATTTTGTTGCCTGTTGTTTAATTGAATTTACCAACACTATGGCTTCGTTCAAATCGGTATTCATTTTCCAGTTTCCGGCTACTATTTTTTTTCTTTGCATACTGTGTTCTATTTTATTCTTACACGTGGATCGAGTACTCCGTAAATAATATCCACGACACTATTAATTATTACAAATATAACGGCAAAAATGGTTGTGGCACCCATCACCACCGGCAAATCGTTGTTGTTAAGCGCTTCCACTACTTCGTTGCCAATACCTTTCCAGCTAAATATTTTTTCAACAAATACCGCTCCGGCCATTAATCCTGCAAACCATCCCGAAATGGCCGTTACCACCGGATTGAGTGCATTGCGAAGCGCGTGTTTGCTTACCACTTTTGCAAACGATAATCCTTTGGCTTTGGCCGTGCGTATGTAATCCTGCGAAAGCACATCGAGCAACGAACTGCGTGTGAGCTGAATCACAATACTGAGTGGTCTCACACCCAGGGTAATGGCTGGTAATATTAAATTACTCAATTTCATTTTTTCGCCTTCCCAAACATCAAGTTCAAATAAACTGCCCGAGGGGTGCAAGCCTGTGTAGGAAGATAAAATGTAACCAAACAACCAGGCAACAATTAATCCCACCAAAAAAGATGGGGCGCTCATGCCAAACACGGTTGCCAGCACAAACACCGACCGATCGAAGAATGAATTTTTTTTAACGGCCGTGAGTACGCCTAAAAAAATGCCGAGCACCGTGGCTATCAGCATAGCCGAAAATGCCAGTACAGCGGTTTCGGGCAGGGTTTCGCCAATAATATCAGACACAGGTCTTTTGGTAATGTAGCTGCGGCGCAAATACGGGGTTTTTAAAACCAGACATTTTGTTTGTCCCAACTTTATCAGGGGCAACCATGAGTATTTTTGAGGATTGAGGTACCAAATACTTTTTGAGTTAACTGTGCTGTGTACCGAAACCGGCGAAAGATCGTTGAGGTAATTCAGGTATTGCTCCAGGAGAGGGCGGTCAAGTCCCAAATCGCGGTGAATGGCTGCACGGGCCTCTTCGGTGGCACGCTGTCCCAATATAATGGTGGCCGGGTCGCCGGGTTGAAGTTTAAATAAAAAGAAAATGGTGGTGATAACGCCAAACAGAACGAGCAAGCCGTAAAAAAATTTATTTATGATGTACTTAATCACCTTTGGTTTAGCCTCAGGCACTAAGATAAATATTTATCTGAAACAGCATTTTGAGGCAGGGCACTTATTTGAAGCAGTTATAAGCGGTGCATTGTTAAACTCAAATTATTTTTTTACCGTTTAAACTTTTGCATGTTCTATTAATCATAGCAATGTGTGGCAGCCAAAAAAATAGGTAAATTCGTGTTTTAAAGAGTTTATTAAACCTGCCTGATTTGTTTGGTTTACTTTTTATAAATTAATTTTAAAAATTTTAATTTGTTCAAACCGGTTCCATATCGCACTTTAACCCTGTTGCTTTCTCTATCATTTATTTTTATTAAAGCTCAAAAAATTGGCTTGGTATTAAGTGGAGGTGGTGCCAGCGGCCTTTGCCACATTGGTGTTTTAAAGGCGCTTGAAGAAAACAACATACCTGTGGATTATGTGAGTGGCACTTCCATTGGTGGTTTGATTGGCGCCTATTATGCCAGCGGCCACACCCCACAAGAAATGGAGGAACTTGTAAAATCCTACTTTTTTCAGAATATTACGCGGGGGGATGTGCCGGTAAAATACGAGTACATGGTTAAAAAGCGGAACGATTATGCTGCCTGGCTCACACTTAAATACAATTTCAGGGATAACTATCTGAAAAATTTACCCACCAATGTTATCAACTCTATTCCTATTGATTACTATTTGATGGAAACCTTTACCGGAGTGGCCAATCACTTTCAGAATAATTTCGACAGTTTGTTAATCCCATTCAGATGTGTGGCCGCCGATATTGAAAATAAAAAATCAGTGGTTTTTAAAAACGGTGATTTGCCAAGTGCCATAAGGGCCAGCATGAGTTACCCCTTTTATCTGCGCCCCATTACCATTGATGGAAAATTATTGTTTGATGGAGGATTGTATAATAATTTTCCCACCGATGTGATGATGAAGGATTTTAATCCCGATTACATCATTGGTTCTAACGTTGCCGAAAAAAATTCGGTGCCCGACGATGAAAATTTATACCTGCAACTACGCACGCTGCTCATGAGCCAAACCAATTTTAAACCCGTGTGCGATAATGGCGTAATTGTTGAACCATGGAGCGATGTGAGCGTGTTTAATTTTAACAATGCCCAACGCCTGATTGACAGCGGCTACGCCGCCACCATGCGCCTTATGCCCGAAATAAAAATGAAAGTCCAGGCAAGGCAAAATAACAATGAATTGCAGGATAAAAGATTACGTTATAAAGGTTATCAAAACAATTCTGAAATACTGATAGATAAAATTGAAGTAAAAGGTTTTAATGCCGGACAAAGCCGCTTTATTACCCGTAGTTTGTTTTATAATAAAAAACCCTTTACGCTTGAACAACTGCGCAAAAGGTATTTCAGACTGGCAAGCGACGACAAGATTAAAAATATTTTTCCTGTGATTGCCTATAATCCCGAAAATGGTCATTACACACTTAAACTGCAGGGTAAAAACGAAAAACCATTTTACCTCGAACCCGGCTCCATCCTTTCTAACCGACCAATTAGTGAGGCTTTTCTTGGTTTGCAATACAATCATTTGGGGCGTATTGGTATAAGCGCATACGCCAATGGGTATGTGGGGAAACTTTACACCGGCAGTTACTCACATTTGCGTTTTGATTTTCCGGGACGGATTCCTTTGTTTATTGAACCCTCATTTACAGCATCGCGTTGGGATTATTACAGCAGCAGTGCCTTGTTTTATGATTTTATTAAGCCGGCCTATCTGGTGCAGGAAGACCGTTTTGGTGAAATAAAAATTGGCGTGCCGGTTGGCAACATTTCTCAGTTTAATGTTTCGGGTGGATTAACGCAATGGAAAAATCAATATTACCAAACCGATGCCTTTAGCAAAGCAGATACGGCTGATATTACCTATTTTGATTACTGGTTCGTTCAGGCCAACTACAAAATAAATACGCTCAATCGTAAAATGTATGCCACGGAGGGAACTTTTCTTAACGCCAGAGCAAGGTACCTTGCCGGTAACGAATCGTTTGTGCCGGGCAATACGAGTATTGATACCGGTAGTTTCAAAAACAAAAAACAAACACCCTGGTTGCAACTTAAATTTACCTTCGACAGTTACATAAAAACATTGAGACGCTTTAAAATTGGCTTGTTTTTAGAAAGTGTTTATTCCACACAAAGCTTCTTTACCAATTACCAATCCACCATTTTGTCAGCACCGGCGTTTAATCCAACACCCGAAAGTCAGACTTTTTTTATTGATGCCTACCGCGCGCACAATTACTTAGCAGGGGGCCTTAAAGCCATTACCAGCCCACTTAAAAATTTCGACATTCGCCTCGAAGCTTATCTTTTTCAGCCGGTGTTAACCATTAATCGTGATATTAACGGTAAGTCCTATTACTCGGCACAACCCTTTCTGCACCGGTATTTTTCAGGAGTGGCCACGGTTGTTTACAATAGTCCCATTGGCCCGGTAAGTGCCAGTTTAAATTACTACGACAGAAACGAAAATCCGGTATCGTTCTTTCTACATGTTGGTTATATCATCTTTAACCGGAAGTCCATCGATTAACTTAATCCTCTGTTCCCTTCACCGTGCCTGTGAGCAGCCAATAATAGTCAAGTTGGATGTAGTTAATTGATTCCAGTTTTTCTTTAAAAACATTCCTTAAAAAAGATTCGGATGGGAAGTTTTTAAGCACCTGATGTGTTGTGCCATCACTCAATTTTCTGGTCTGGTAGGTATTTCCATTCTCATCGCTTTGTGTGATGGGGAGATTACTGCCTTCCACATAAACATTGTCCATTAAAACAATCACCGAATTTTTTTCCACCATCTTTAACAGCGTGGTTATAAACCTTTCTGTTTCTTCCAGCTTTATATGGCTCCATATAAATCCTCCAAAAAGTGCATTATGTAATTGCGTGGGCGCATAGTGGTAAATGTCAGCCGCAATAAAATTTGGCAACACTCCAGCATAATTTTTTCTTGCCGCAATTTCCAACACTTCCTGATTAATATCTATGCCAACAACCGAGGCCGCCGTTTGCGACATGGCCTCTGTCCAGTAACCGGTGCCACAGGCCACCTCGAGTAAATGTTTGTTTTTAAACGTCTCTTTCAAAATTAATTTAGCCGCTGCCAAGGCATCCTGTCGCTCTGGTTTTAAATAAATTTGGTCGTATTCATTCGCACGCAGTTTATAATACCTTGTTAAATCTGTGTTGTCAGTTTTCATAATATGTTATTTCTCAACAATAAAAAAGCCGTTCATTGCTGAACGGCTCCTGATTTTAAAATATAGTTTTTGCTTTCTTTAAAATTCATCTTCGTTAAAAAAGAAATCATCTTTGGTTGGGTAATCCGGCCAAATCTCTTCAATACTCTCGTAGCTTTCGCCTTCGTCTTCCATTTCCTGAAGGTTTTCAATTACTTCCATAGGTGCACCACTGCGCATGGCATAATCAATCAATTCATCTTTGGTTGCAGGCCACGGTGCGTCCTCTAACCAACTTGCCAATTCCAATGTCCAATACATAGTTTTATATTAAATTTTATGCCTGTTTTAATTCATGCAAATGAAAAAAAATTTTCGATAAGAAAAAAGAAATATTTACGATATTCACCGCAATTCCTAAAAGTTGTATATTAATGATTATCAGCTATTTAATGTGTAAATGAGGAATAATTAACACTCCGCAATTTACTTTTGACAGAAAAGCCCCTTTTTAAACGTCTAATTCCACCCCAAACACCCGTTAGGCTTTTAATCCGTATTACCAAGAAAACGGCCCAGGATTTTTTTTGCTTCGGTAAATGGTTGAAAATTATCCAGACCTTTTATCTTTAGAATACTTGCGGCAACATCTGCATTTGAATAAAATTTCTTTTTCAATTGCTCTTCCATGCTGTCTAAAAACAATTCGTATTGCTGATTCTTCCTTTTTTCTAAAAAATAATTATTGGCCTTGGTAAATACCATGTAATCCTGCATCATGTCGTAAAGTTCCTTTATTCCGTGCCCACTCAATCCCGAACAAATTTGTGTGCGCGGTGTCCAACCACTTTCAGGTGCCTGTAGCAGGTGCATGGCGTGTGCATACTCCGCGCGCGCCGTTTTTGCTTTATCTACATTGTTGCCATCGGCTTTGGTAATAACAAGGGCATCGGCCATTTCCATAATTCCCCGTTTAATGCCCTGCAACTCGTCGCCGGCACCTGCCAACATCAACAGAAGAAAAAAATCACAAATGCGGCTCACGGCAATTTCGCTTTGCCCCACACCTACTGTTTCTACTATAACAAAATCAAAACCTGCGGCCTCACACAATAAAATGGTTTCGTAAGTGGCACGCGTAACACCACCCAATTCGCCACTGCTGGGCGAGGGACGTATAAAAACGCCATCCATGGCCGACAAAGTTTCCATTCGGGTTTTATCGCCCAAAATACTGCCTTTGCTTTTTGCACTTGATGGGTCGATGGCAAGCACTGCCATTTTGTGTCCGCGCTCAATAACTTCTTTGCCAAAACTTTCAATAAAAGTACTTTTACCAACGCCCGGAACGCCGGTAATACCAAGCCGGAACGAAGCACCGGTTTTAGTAATAATGGCGTCCATAATTTGCGAAGCCATTTCGCGGTGTTTTTCATTTTCAGATTCAACAAGGGTAATGGCCCTGCTTAGCGCCACTATGTTTCCACTTAGTATGCCTTCTACAAAAAAATCAGCACTTTTGGTATTAATATTATTTGTTGCCATTAAAAGCGTAAATGTTTTACCGAAACGCCGCTGTTCTGCAATTCGTTCAACGATTCAATACCAATTTTCAAATGGTTTTCCGAAAAATTTTCAGTTACCTTTTTATCACTCTGTTCGGTTTTTATTCCTTCGGCCACCATGGGTTGATCGGTTACCAATAACAAGGCACCGGTTGGAATTTCGTTATGAAAACCAACTGTAAAAATGGTGGCTGTTTCCATGTCAATGGCCATTGTGCGCACTGACCTTAAATATTCTTTAAAATTTTCATCGTGTTCCCACACACGGCGGTTGGTGGTGTAAACCGTGCCTGTCCAGTAGTCGCGCGAACTTAGCCGAATGGTGTACGAAATGGCTTTCTGCAAACTAAATGCGGGTAACGCGGGCACTTCGGGCGGCAGATAGTCGTTGCTGGTACCATCGCCCCTTATGGCAGCTATGGGTAGTATTAAATCGCCCAGTTGATTTTTCTTTTTTAAACCACCGCACTTGCCCAAAAATAAAACGGCCTTAGGCGAAATGGCCGTAAGCAAATCCATTACAGTGGCGGCCGATGCGCTGCCCATTCCAAAATTAATGATGGTGATGTTGTTGGCTGTGGCACTTAACATGGGGCGGTCTTTGCCCTGCACCTCCACCCCAAACTGTTGGGCAAACATGTGCACGTAGTTGGAAAAATTTACCAGCAATATGTAATTTCCAAAAGCATCTAAGGGCACGCCGGTGTAACGGGGCAGCCAATCGTTCACAATTTCTTCTTTGGTTTTCATGTTATTGTTTTAGAGGTTACATTCTGCCATAATTCGCAGACAAAATTATTATCAAATTCCAACACCCTCGCTTCAAATCAATTAATGTAAATATATTTAAAAAATATTTGATTCGTTTGAACCTTCCATTAAAATATCCTGACTTTGGGCCACGCATAAAAAACGAAAAAGGCAAAACCTATATTCTTGATCTTGTTAGAAAAAAGTGGCTGATACTAAGTCCTGAGGAGTGGGTACGACAACATTTATTAAATTATCTCATTCAGGTAAAACATTATCCGGCCTCTTCCATTTCTATTGAAAAGGAATTGCAATTAAACGATTTAAGAAAGCGCTACGATGTGGTGGTGTATAATAAACAACTTAAACCCTATTTAATTGTTGAATGTAAAGCACCCTACATCGAACTCAATAAAGCCGTGGTGGAGCAGGCCCTGCGCTATAACTTAATTGTTAAAGCCCCTTATTTAATGATTACAATCGGCGTGAGCGATTTGGTTTTTAACAGCAAAAACGAAATAACAGAATTAAGCGATTACTTAACTGCTGAGTAATTTTAGGAATTTTTTATTCTTTAAATACGCTTTAATTATTCAACATTACCGGCATCACCAGCATCAGAACGTCTTCGGCCGGGTTGGAAGTGTTGTTTGGTAATATAATGCCCGCACGGTTAGGGGCACTCATTTCAATAATAATTTCTTCGCAATCCAAATTGGCCACCATTTCTAAAAGAAAACGTGAGTTGAATCCAATTTCCATGTCTTCGCCCACATAGGTACAGGTAAGCAACTCATGGCCTTCGTTGGCAAAATCCAAATCTTCGGCACTCATGCGCAACTGGCTTCCGGTAACTTTTAAACGAATTTGGTGTGTGGCTTTGTTTGAAAACACACTCACACGTTTTAAAGCACCTAAAAATGCGCTGCGGTCAACTGTGAGCTTATTAGGGTTTTGTTTTGGTATAACTGCTTCGTAATTCGGATATTTTCCATCAATTAAACGGCAAATTAAATGCACGTTTCCAAAGCTGTAAAGGGCGTTGGTTTTATTAAAGTCAATTTTTACAGCGTCATCAATACCTGCCAACAACCCTTTTAAAACGTTAAGCGGTTTTTTAGGCATGATAAACGAAGAGTTGTTTCCGGCCTTGGCATCGTTGCGGGTGTAACGCACCAATTTGTGGGCATCGGTGGCTACAAAACGCGAACGGTCTTCTCCAAATTCGCAAAACACACCACTCATTACCGGGCGCAAATCGTCGTTGCCGGTGGCAAATATGGTTTTGTTAATGGCGTTGGCCAATACATCACTCTTAATTACAATTGAATTTTGTGAATCCAGTTTTGGCATTTTTGGATACTCGTCGCCATTCTGACCTGATATATTGTAATCGCCGGTTTCGGTTTTTAGTTTAATGCTGTGTTTAAGTTTATCCACAATAAACGAAATGGGTTGCTCGGGTAAATTTGCTAACGAATCCATTAAGGTTTTGGCAGGCACGGCAATGCTTCCAACATCGTTCGATTCAATTTTCATCGAAGTGGTAATGGTGGTTTCCATGTCGCTGGCCGAAAGCAATAATTCGCTTTTGGTGATTTCAAACAAAAAGCAGTCCAAAATGGGAATGGTATTGTTTGCGTTTAAAACTCCTCCGATTGATTTTAAATGTTTTAGTAAGCTCGATGCGGATACAACAAAATTCATATTCAGATTTTTAGTTTAATTGGTTACAAAAAATAAAAGACAACTTTTAAACTAATGGTTTAGTTGCCATTATTAGTTGTGGCTAAATTACATTAAGCATAAGAAATTAAAGGAAAAGTAAGGTGGAGTTTTAAACTACTTTTTAACAGATTCCTTCATATCGAAGTAATGGCGGGTAATAAAGAGCTTGCCAAAAGCAAAGTATTGCAACTGGGCCCACTCCCGGTCGCCATCAAACTGCAGGTAAAGTCTATCAGGGTCGTAGTCGTATTTTACGTTTAATTCAGGATTTACATTGCCCATAAATTGCTTGCGGTAAAACCGGTAAACATCTGTACTCAGGTTGCTTGTTTTAATTGTTATTTCGCAAAAGGGATGTTTTGAAACCAGCGAATCCTGAAGTTTTTTATTTCGGTTGGTAATCAAGGCTTCGTATGACAGGTTTTGAAAATATACCAGATATTGTTTAAGCTTTACCACATCAAAAGGCAATTCTTTTCCGTCAGCGCCTATTAATTTAAAGTTATTGGCGTTTACCAAATCGATGCTAAACGACGAGTCTTTCGGCATATCGTATTGCATTACCGAAATGCTTTTAATTTGTGGTGGAATATAATTTACCACCACACGATCGCGCCATTCGTTTTCTTTGGCAATAAAGCGAGGTTGTAAAAACCCCACAAATCCCGGTATAAAACAGGCGTAAGGGTCTTTGTAATTTTCGCCGCTCTCCACATCAGTCAGCAACATGTAACTTCCTTCGGCATCATCGGTTTCGTGACCAACATAATACTGATTTACCAAATCATCGCCGCAGTATATTTCAACTTTCATGGCACGGGTACTCATGGATTTGATAATGTTTTCGCGGGCTTCTTTGGGCACAGGCATTTTAACTTCCACGTTTTTTATTACTTCCAACAAATTAAGAATGGCCTCGCCCCTGCACGGATACTTGTTGTTTACCACCCAACCTTTTTTGGTTCTAACCACTTCCGATTGGTCGCCCTCTTTGTCGGCAATAAAAATTTTGGTTATAGACGCAGTATCTTTAAAACTAAAATTGCGTCCTTCCTTATCAACCGTGCTTGATTTTGATTTGGTTTTGTATAGAAATAAAGAAACTATTGAAAGCGCCAGCAGAATAACAATGATAACCAGCGAGGATTTTTTTTTCATGTGTGCAATAGTGTGTTTTTTAATTGCCCTTAATTATTCCTAACCTGTTTTAAAACGCCATCATTCGTATTAGGCAAACGTGGCTAAACACAAGTACAATTTCGGGTAAAAATTATCTGAATTCCTTGCGGGCAGCAAACAACGAACTGGCCAGATTATTATAGCGCAACGAAACTTCAAAACCACCAAAACTTCTGGAAGCAGCGGTGTAGGCCGAAATGTTAACATCATACGCCAACCCTATTGAGTAATCACCCAAGTCCACAATAAATTTTGGAACTATGGCATCCCTGCGACGGTAAAACAAGCCAAAACCAATGGCATCCGATGTTTTTTCGCCGGTAACTTTAGTACCCGTTTTTAAACGGTATTTGAGGTAAGAGCCAACAAAAATTTCCTGATAGGATTTACTTGAGCCCAATGGATTGTTATTGCCTTGTGTTTGATAAACCAATGTTGGTGTGATGGTAAACTTTGTATCCACAATATCGTACACCGAAGTAAATGCATACACGTATTTAATAGGCATTTTGTAAAAAGAACCTGCGCCGAATTCCTGTACCGGTTTATTGAGGTGAAAAGCACCCATGGAAATTCTAAACGAAATCATGTCGTCATGGTCCGGATCCTTTTTAGATTTTGCGAATTCGTAAGCCAAACCAGCACCCACATCCACGGTGGTAAACTGGCGGTATGGAATTTCGCCACTGGCCAACCCCGGATCGAGGCTATTTCCATTGAACTGAGAGGCATAGGTAAGTTTGTTGTAATTACCATTGGTGGCCATTGTTCCTCCTGCCAAACCCACACTAAATGCGCTATACCTGCCCATTTTAACCAACCCACTTATGTTAACCAAGGCATTGGTTTGACTAAGTTTAGCGGCCCCCGCCTGATCTCTGAATATGGTTAACCCAACACCCATAAATGCCTGATGTTTTTTGCTTTTAAACAGTCCTCCATCAACAGAAATGGCCATGGTTTGATAGGCATTGTTCATGGCCATCCACTGGTTGCGGTAATTTGCAATTGCCCGTGTGTATCCATTAAAGAAACCGGTGTTGGCCGGACTCAAAAACACAGGGGTTTCACATACCTGCGAAAAATGAATATCCTGTGCCTTGAGGAAAAAAGACGATAATGTCAGGATTATTAGTAATGATCTGTAGTTTATTTTCTTCATATGCAAAGTCTGCTTTTGAGCGTTACGTTACCTTTGGTAGTAACGTACTTTGATGTTTTCTGTTTTTTACTGTTTTACTGCTTTATCTGGTAAGCGTTAAATTATCTTTTACAATTTTAGACTCACCATAAATATTTTTGTAGGTAATTACATAGGCATAAACTCCGGTTAGTGCCTGCTGCCCGTTGTAATTTCCATCCCATCCGGCCCCTGTTGGGTCGGTGCTTCTGAATACTTCCTGACCCCAGCGGTTCCAAATGGTTAGTTGATAATCGGTTACATAGGCCGCACTACCCAATGGTTTAAACCAGTCGTTATTGCCATCACCGTTTGGAGAAAAAGCATTTGGAATATTTGAACCACTGGTAAGCGGGCTGGTAACATCTGTAAACACTGCCAATACTTCATCATCAAACGACCAGGATTGCACCGCCACACTATCCAGGCTTACTGGTCGGGTAGGTGTATGCTTTTTAAATTCCCAGTGGTGAAAAACATAATTGGTATTGGTTGGTGCGGCTTTAAAACTCATTTGTGTTTGGAAATAATGACCCACCCATGGATAGGAATCCAGATTAATACTATTGAGTTTAACGGTTCCCGCACCTTCGGGTGTTACATTTACCACCACCTGAAACGGCCCTGTTAAACCATAGCAACCCGATTTTTTGAATGAGCTTTCCATTTCAAAACAACGGCACTGTAATTTGCGTTTAAACACATTCATGGCAGTATCCCAATTGCCCATTTTAGAGGCAAATTTTCCTGGACCAGCCGTGCAACCCGGGTCTTCGTGGCAACGCATTTCTTTACCATAAATGGTATCTATTAATTTCCAGTGCTTAATAATATTTTCGCATTTCAACGGGCCATTCAACAAATCCTGATAGCGGTTTTTGTATTCCAGTTTAAACGGATTGTTTCCGATGGTACCATCCATTAATCGTGCAAAAATGGCTCCGTGCCCGTTGTGTGCCTTAGGGCTTACCACATAGCCCGGAACGCTTGCAATAGCGCATGGAGAAGTGGCGCAACTGGTATAGTTTAAGGTGTTGGTATAAACGGATGCGTAATTGGTGAAATTAAAAATAGCCGGCATGTTCCATAAATAGTAATGCCATTTATTACCTGCTTTAGAAGATGAACTGCCCTTAGCCATGGCAATGTTGTAATTCCAGATGTCAGGATTCATGGCGTAACTGGTTAAAATAACATAATCCATAAAACTCTTTTTGTCGAGGGCGGCCATTACTTTGTCGTAATTGGTACCGGGTCCGCTGGCATTGAGTGGAAACTTAACGGCATTATCATAAACGGTTGTTTTAAAATTGTTGCTATAGGTTGAAACAGATCCATCAGCATAAGATACCGAGGCATCGCCACCGTGAAATGTAGCCACATCCAGTGCTTCTTCTGGTTGTCCGTTATAAAAACCTTCGTAGTATTTATCCACCACCTCGGTAAGGTTGTAAACACCCCAGTATTTTCCGTTAACAAATGTCACTACAGGTTTTACGTGCATTGGGCTAACGTTTAGTTTGTTTTTGGCTGCAAGTGTTTGATAAAAAACTTCCCTCAATCCTGTACCATCCGTAGCATCGGAAGGATAGCCCGTGTAACCTGAACAAGACTCGTAATCGCCGGATTTTAAATGCAATGTTGGAAAGGATTTACGGGCAGATGTTCCCAAATCCTCAACGTTAAAAATGTTGCCTTCGAAGTTACAGCCAAAACCGTAGCGGTCGTCAATTGAAATGTAAAATCCCCTTTGTTTGGTAAACCAGGTTTCGTTGCTTGGTCGGGCTATGGTGGCATATCCTTCAGAAAATTGCTTTTTGGTGTCGTAATATTCCACATGCACCAACGTGTTGGCCGGGCTTCCCTGCGAGTTGAACCAGGCGGTATCAGCCCTGTCCATGGCAATGGAAACCACACCAAAATTTTTATCAAACGTTTGATGGTCGGTGTCAATAAAATAAGTGTTGGTTTCGCAAAAGCTATCGAGGTAACCTGTTGGGCATGCAATTACCGAGTTGCCGGGTGCGGGCACTGTAATGGCACGTATCATGGAAGTGGTGCCTATTGTAATGTATTGCCCGGTTGGTTGAGGACCTCCGATGTAGCGAGTTGTATAGGGTGTTCCGGGAACGGGGTAATTTCCATCGGTAGTGTAATAAACATTGTAACACGGAAATTGCAGGGTATCGTAATCATAGCCGTTGATTTTTACCTTGTAAATTTGTTGACCGTCTTCGTGAAACATTCCAGAATTGGTTTTTGCAGCAGTGTCTAAGGGTGTTACGGTGGCATTGTAACTCACCGGAAAAAGTGTAGGTTTTGGAACATAATCAAAGTAGTTGTTGATGGTTGGATTGGCAGCCAGATGCGAGTTGGTGGTGTATAATTTCCAGGCGCCTACTCCGGTATTTGCCACATCAACACGAGCGCGGGTATGCCCTGCTTTGGTTTTTTGAACAAACACCGAATCGCGCACCACACCTGCAGAAGTGGAAAGAATTAACCACTGATTTTTGCACTGGTCAAGCGTAAAATTGGTATGCAAACCGCCGGATACATTAACATTGCGACCCGACAACCAAATAACTTTTATTTCTCCACTGGCTAAGGTAAAACCGCTCGGAAATTTCCATTTAAACAGATTAAAACGATCGTTGCTCAGGTAATAACCTGACAAACTTACCTGCGAAGGTTGTGGGTTATACAATTCAACCCAATCACTTAAAACACCAAAATTGTCGGCGGGTCCGGTAGTGTTGGAAGCCGAATACTCATTGAGCACTATAGCCACCTGCGATTGGCCGTTTATTTTTTGATTGAATCCAAATGTGATCAGAAATCCAATAAGAAGGAACAGTTTACTATTAATCATATAATTTAACACTGTATATTTTGATGCTATTTTGTCTTTAATTGCCAATGTTTCCGATTTAAAGTTGCCATTTAATTCGCGCATTTTCACTTTACTGCAATGTGCGTTAAGGGCCATATTACCCGAAGCTATTGAACCGATAGCCGATTTTTGGCTAACCGTTGTTATTGTATGTGTTGATTTCTCAGCCTTAAAATGCACAAGCAGGTAGTTTTCCTTTTTGTTCAGTTCGATTAAATTTAGCCTATTCATGAGTGAAATTATTTTGCTTTAAGTTACCCTTATTCCATTAATTTTCCATACCACCCACTCATTAGAAACAAGCCTTTAATAACCCGTAAATATAAGTTAAGAATATTTAATTAACAAATATTACTAATTACCTTTCATTATGGCTTTGAATGGCAATTAATGGTGCAAGTTGCTTATTTTGAGGCTAGAGACTTTTTTTAAATTGCAAACGGGTTATTGTAGTTAAATAAAATGGCGGGTTTAATAAATAACAGTTCAAATTCTTGTTGTTAATTCACAAAGCAAAACCCTAACTTCGCATTTTGGTTATATGAGCGATAAAATTAATCACGAGTGTGGCGTTACATTAATACGGTTGCTAAAACCTATTGATTATTACAAAAACAAATACGGTTCGGCGCGTTACGGCCTCCACAAGCTTTATCAGGTGATGGAGAAAATGTTTAACCGCGGGCAGGATGGCGCCGGGGTGGCCACCATAAAATTTGATGCCAAACCCGGAACTACCTATATAGACCGGCTGCGTTCGGTAGAATCCAAAGCCACTCAGCACATTTTTACGCAAATAAACGATTTGTTTTTAAAGGCTCAGGCCGAACATCCTGAAGAGTACAAAAGCGCCAACTGGCAAAAAGAAAACATTGATTTTTTAGGCGAACTCATGCTGGGACATTTGCGCTACGGCACCTTTGGCAAAAACGGGATTGCCGGTTGCCATCCCTTTAAACGTCAGAATAACTGGATGAGCCGAAACCTGGTGCTTGCCGGAAATTTTAACCTCACCAATGTGGACGAACTTTTTCAACACCTGGTGGAATTGGGTCAGCACCCCGTGGAAATGGCCGACACCGTGACCGTAATGGAAAAAATTGGTCACTTTTTGGATAAGGAAAACGACAAACTTTTTAAGAAATTTAAAGAACAAAACGATAAAAACTACGAGATAAGCAAACTCATTCAAAAACATCTGGATGTGGTTTCGATACTGAAAGAAAGTAGTAAAAAATGGGACGGTGGCTATGTAATGGCTGGTATGATTGGGCATGGCGATGCGTTTGTGCTGCGTGACCCGAATGGAATCCGCCCTGCTTATTATTATCACGACGAAGAAATTATTTTGGTGGCCAGCGAAAGGCCGGTAATTCAAACTGTTTTAAATGTGCCTTATGAAAGTGTGAAGGAAGTGAAACCCGGCCACGCCCTCATAATTAAAAAAGATGGCACCTTTAGTGAGGAAGAAATTATTGAACCACAAAAAAAATTATCCTGCTCGTTCGAACGCATTTATTTTAGCCGTGGCAACGATGCCAACATTTACCGCGAACGTACCATGCTGGGTAGAAACCTGACTGAGGGAGTACTTAAATCGGTGAACCACGATTTGGAAAATTCGGTATTCAGCTACATACCCAACACAGCCGAACTCGCATTTGGCGGGTTGGTTGAAGGTTTGCACGATTATTCCAACAAATTAAAAGCACAACAGATTGCAGGGTTTAATGGAAAAATTTCGGAACCTGAACTTACCAGAATTTTATCAGCAGGACCTAGAATTGACAAAGTGGTTTTAAAAGATGCCAAGCAACGCACTTTTATTACCAACGACGAAAGCCGCGACAGTCTGGTAAATTTGGTTTACGACATTACCTACGGAACCGTTAAAGCCGGAAAAGATAATCTGGTGGTGTTGGACGATAGTATTGTTAGAGGAACCACCCTTAAACAAAGTATTTTAAAAATTCTTGACAGGTTACATCCAAAAAAAATAATTGTGGTGAGCTCGGCGCCGCAAATCCGTTATCCTGACTGTTATGGCATTGACATGGCCGTTCTGAGTCGCTTTGTGGCGTTTGAAGCTGCTGTGGCGCTTATTAAAGAAAGAGGGGATTCCGCATTTCTTCAGGAACTTTATGTGCGCGCCAAAGCCGAACTTTTAAAACCAAAAGAAGAACAGATAAATTTGGTAAAAGAAATTTATGAGCCATTTACCGCCGAAGAAATTTCGAAAAAAATTGCAGAGCTTATAAAGCCTAACGATATTAACGCCGAGTTTGAATTGATTTATCAGACACTGGAAGGTTTACACAGTGCCTGCCCCGAAAACCCGGGCGACTGGTACTTTAGCGGCAATTACCCTACTCCGGGTGGTAATAAGGTAAGTAATCAGGCCTACGTTAATTTTATGGAAGGCAATCACAAACGGGCTTACTAGGCTATGTCATAACTCCCTTTTTGTGCTATCGCCTAAAGCTCAGGGGTTTTGAGGTTGGTCTTTATTCTTCTAAAACCTGAATCTGCACAGTGGCGTCAATTTCAAGCGTTTTGTTTCCTGTTCCGGTTTTTGGTACCGCGATGGAAGAATAAAATTTCTTTTTTGATTTGGTGATAAAAGTAACACCATAGGTTCCCTTGTTGATATTGTAAAACCCGGTGGTTTCGAGCGGCTGCACATTTTGAAACACAATTTTATTATTGCCCACCACTACCGAATCCATGGCTTCTGTGTAATAATTGGCAAAGCGCAGTTTGTACCCTTTATCGCAGGAGGCAAAAAATAACACACTCAGAACAATCAGGTATTTCATGTATTTTTTCATAGGCTTAAAAGCGACGGTTCATCTCTCGTTCAACATCACGCTTTTTAATGTCTTCGCGTTTATCAAATTCTTTTTTACCACGCGCAAGTGCAATGTTGAGTTTGGCAAAACCTTTTTCGTTGATGAACAGTTTAATGGGAACAATGGTTAATCCCGAATCTTTAACGCGGCGTTGCAGTTTGTTTAATTCCTGACGGCTCAACAACAACTTACGTTCGCGCATGGGTTCGTGGTTGTAGAAGGAAGCGTTTTCGTATTCGGTAATGTGAAAGTTGCGGATAAACAATTCGTCGTTCTTAAAATAACAATAACTGTCGGTTAGTCCCGCTTTGCCTTCGCGAATGGATTTTATTTCGGTTCCCCGTAATACCAATCCGGCAGTAAGCGTATCCAAAAACTGAAAATCGAATTTGGCCCTGCGGTTCTCAATATTAACTGTATTGCTTATCTTAGACACATTACAAATTTACGAAATTAATGCCTGACTTAACATTAACAAAAGCCACGATTACCGATATTCCTGAAATTGGTCGTCTTGCCAGAATTACCTGGAACCAACATTACCCGGCCATAATTACTCAGGCACAAATTGATTACATGCTTAACCTGATGTATGATGCCGAAAGTTTGAAGCAACAGATGCAGGAAAAGGGGCATGTTTTTTACCTGATTGGTTATGATAAAACAACAGTGGGATTTATTTCGGTAAATAATGAACGGGATGGCGAATGGTTCTTAAACAAATTTTACATCGATCAAAGTGTGGCCGCCAAAGGCTTAGGCAGCAAGGCTTTTGAAGCATTAAAACATATTCTTTCTCCAACAAAAATTACGCTAACCGTTAACCGGCAAAATTTTAAATCCGTTAATTTTTATTTTAAGCAGGGTTTTAAAATTGAGCGGGTAGCCGATTTTGATATTGGCAATGATTATGTGATGAATGATTTTGTGATGGTTTGGATGAAAAATTAGCAATCCCTTTTTTAACGCCGATTTCTTGATTCTTGTCTCTTGATTCTTGTCTCTCTTTACCACTAAGGCACTAAGGTCACTCAGGTACACGAAGAGTAATAAGTTTTTAGTTTTGAGTTATTAGTTTTGAGTATCTCTTGAATCTTTTTTCTTGAATCTTGTTTCTTGCCTCACATCCCTTCAATCCCTTGAGTCTCTTCTGTCCCTTCGATCTCTTCAGTCCCTCCAGTCCCTTCAATCCCTTCAGTCCCTTCAGTCCCTCCCCTACTCCTTCCCTTCCAACATCTTTTCTAAAGCATACATTTCATCACGCAGTTTAGCAGCTTCGGTAAAATTCATTTCTTTGGCTGCACGTACCATGGCCGATTTTATTTTCGCAATTTGTTTTTTCAATTCATCGCCGCTCATGTATTGCACTACAGGGTCAGCAGCAATGCTAAATTCATCCGGTTCCACATAGGCTTTCACTAATTTTCCATCCATCGTAATTTCAACCCCACTGAAATTGGTTTGCGCACGTTTTTTACCGGCCTGCACAGGTGTTATGTTGTGTTTAAAATTGTATTCGATTTGTTTTTTTCTTCTTCGCAAGGTTTCATCCATTGTAATTTGCATGCTGTCTGTAATCCTGTCTGCATACATAATCACGCGCCCGTTCACATTCCTTGCCGCGCGCCCCACCGTTTGCACCAGACTTCTTTCGTTGCGTAAAAACCCTTCCTTATCGGCATCCAATATGGCCACCAACGATACTTCCGGCAAATCCAATCCTTCGCGTAAAAGGTTAATTCCAATCAACACATCAAACATGCCCACACGCAACTGCCGCAGAATTTCTACACGGTCGAGTGTGTCCACTTCGCTATGGATGTATCTGCAACGAACATTTAATTTGGTTAGGTACTTACTTAATTCTTCCGCCATGCGTTTGGTGAGGGTGGTAACCAGTACGCGTTCATCCAAGGCCACCACTTTATGAATTTCATCCAACAAATCATCTACCTGATTAGAGCAAGGCCGTACTTCAATTAATGGGTCTAAAACTCCCGTTGGGCGTATCAATTGCTCCACCACCACGCCCTCACTTTTCTCCAATTCAAAATCTGCCGGGGTAGCACTTATGTAGATGGTTTGATTTAACAGACCTGCAAATTCTTCAAATTTAAGCGGGCGGTTATCCAACGCGGCTGGCAGGCGAAAACCATATTCCACCAGATTTTGTTTGCGGCTTAAATCGCCACCATACATGGCTCTTACTTGTGGAATGCTTACGTGACTTTCGTCAATCATCATCACAAAATCGTTCGGAAAATAATCGATGAGGCAAAAGGGCCGTGTGCCTGGTTGACGCCCGTCAAAATAACGCGAATAATTTTCAATGCCACTGCAATAGCCCAACTCACGCATCATTTCCAAATCGTAATTCACCCGTTCCGACAAGCGTTTGGCTTCAAGCATTTTGTCCTGCGACTTAAAAAATGCCGCTTGTTTTTCCATGTCTTCCTGAATGTACACCATGGCTTTTTGCATGGTATCCGGCGCAGTCACAAAAATGTTGGCAGGATAAATCGTAAACGAATCGTGTTTGGCTAATACGTAATTGTTAGCATTGTCAAAGGTTTCAATGCTTTCAATCTCATCGCCAAAAAAAGAAATTCGCACACAGTAATCTGCGTAAGGCAAATTCACATCCACAGTATCGCCTTTTACTCTAAAGGTGGAGCGGTCGAAATCGCCGGTGGTTCGTGAATAAAGTGAACCCACAAACTGATGTAGTAATTTATTACGTGAAATGGCCTGACCCGCGTGAATGGAAATAATGTTTTGTTTAAAATCTGAGGGATTGCCCATACCGTAAATGCAACTTACCGAACTCACCACAATTACGTCTCGTCTTCCTGAAAGCAGGGAGGACGTTGTGCTCAGGCGGCATTTCTCAATTTCTTCGTTAATGGCCAAATCTTTTTCAATATAAGTTCCGGTAGTTGGTAAATAGGCTTCGGGTTGGTAATAATCGTAATAACTCACAAAATACTCCACCGCGTTTTCAGGAAAAAATTGTTTGAACTCGCTGTATAATTGAGCTGCCAGCGTTTTGTTGTGGCATAAAATTAAGGTGGGACGGTTAACCTGAGCAATCACATTGGCTGCGGTAAATGTTTTACCCGAACCGGTAACACCCAGCAACACCTGATGCAATGTGCCCGCATTTAAGCCCTGTACCAATTGTTCAATGGCTTGTGGTTGGTCACCCGTGGGTTGAAAATCCGATATTAATTTAAAAGACATGAATTCTATTTGTGTGGTTACTTAATCAGTTTGTATTTAAGAACGGCTTCTTCTTTGGTACACATGCTAAAGTGCCACCATTCGCTGGAGATGGAATTCATTCTGGCCCTTCGCATTGTCTCTCTCAAAAGTTTGCGGTTTTCGCCGGCAGGTTTACTCAATTTTCCATCGCCCAAAAACACCCATTCGTAAGCAGGCTGGGCCAGCTTGCTAAAGGTGTCGAAGTCGGTGCCCATGTCCAGAAATTTGCCGGTGCTTAAATCCTTTATGGTGATGTCAACCGCGCAACCATAATTGTGTAACGATGTTTGTTCCGGTCGGGCCAGATAACTGTGACGAATCGCCGTATCCAAGCGCACACTGTCCCACATTATTTGTTGTACATGCAGGGGGCGGGCGGCGTCAAGTATCACAAGTGTATAGTTTTTGTTTTTCTCTTTTAAAAATTGTTGGGCGTTGTGAATCCTTATTGCCATTTCGCAATTAAAATAGGCGTTGCGCAGGCCATCGTACATATTGCGTTTCATAAAATTATTGGTGTCGGCATAACGTAAGTCCACTTCAATGGTCGAATCCAGCTCGTGAATGTTTACCAAATCGTAATTTTTAAATACCGATTCGAGGTAAGAGGTGTCCTTAGGAATTTCGGTTTTGATTGGCAGTTTCCGGATGGAATCCTTACTCTTTAGCTGATCGATTTCGGCTTTGAGTTCGTTAATTTCGCGAATGTATTTTTGATGGCCATTTTCACATGCCAAAAGCAGCATGAATAACGCAAAAAAGTATAGGTAATTTCTTTTCAAAAATAATTTTGGACGAATCCTGTTTATTAAAGCAAATAACTAATTTTGGAATTCAAATTTAATAAATATGCCTTCATTTGACATAGCGAGTAAATTAGACGCACAGTTACTTGACAATGCTATAAATGTAGCAAAAAAAGATATCTTAAACCGTTGGGATTTCAGAGACAGTAAAAGCAGCATTGAATTAAATAAAAAGGAACTGATTGTAAACATTGCCACCGAAAACGACATGCG
>JADLED010000215.1 GCA_020846335.1 Bacteroidia bacterium | reverse complement strand
TATCTTCCCGTTCGAGTTGCTGCAGGGTTTGTGGGTTGTAGGTAGATAGAATTATTTTAACAACCCTTGGAAAAGCCCTGACTTTTATTAATACCAACAGACAAAGGCATAAGAGTAAAAATACCGAGGGCCATATTTCAGAATGACTGTGCCTTAAAACCGGTAATGCGTGCTGTAGGGGTAATAGGTGATTATTAAACATATGTTCTTTACCCTGAGTAACCACGTTAAAGCGAAAAGGTGCGCGAAATACAAAAACCAAATTTTACCTGTCCTTTTGCCCAGGTGTCGGTGGTGTAGGGAATAAAATTGTTTTCTATCAGGTAGGATGCATTGGTGTAAAACAAACTAAACACATGGCCTCCGGTTTCTATTTCAAAGCCCAGGGACAGTGGATTGTAGGCCTTTGAATTGTTTCTGTAATAGGCCGGAAAATTGTAAAAATAATCGCCAATTAAACTAAGGCGCTTAGTTAATTTTACGCGGCCTGCAATGCCCATCGAGAAAAAACCGTTTACATCGGCCTCACCATTGTTGTTTACATTTTCCTTAATAAAGTTGCGGTACATGTAGCTGGGTAATAACTCAAGCGACAACCAGTTATTAAGTTTGCTGGCAATAATGGCCTGAGTAAAATAATTGAGGCGATGTAGTTCTGAAGTTTTAAAATCTTTGATAATGCCACTGTACATGTCTTGCGGGCGGGCATGCAAATAGCCCATGTTGCTATACAGTGCCAAAGAAAATGGTGTGCTAAAATCGGTGGTTTGTGTAAGTATTCTCCATTTAAAACTGCCATCAATTAGTTTGTTTTTACTACGGCCAATCCCTATAGAAAAGTTTTCGGTTAAACCATAATCAAAACTCATTCTGATGTCGCTGGCGAGATCAAATCCAAGAAATGTTTGAAAAGTTTCATTGATTGGGTTTTTTGAATCGGAATTATAAAGGTTACCAAAACGATGGGCAATTCTAAAATCCAAATGTTTTTTCTTAACAGTTTCTATGCTTTGGGCATTACCAACTCTTAAGGTTTTAAACGTGGCATAAACCTTTTTTGGGCCCTCATCTTTTTTTTCGTCCAGCAAACTTAATAAGTCATCCTGACCAAAACAGCTGGTAAAGAGCACGCTCAAAAATGCAATTAGTAAGCCTCTTTTAAGTATAAACATAAAATTATTTTACTGCTATTTTTTTTGAAAAGGCTCCAATGTTGTATTAAATGTCACCTCAACCTCTTCGGCAATATTTTTTACGTACATAGAAGGCACCTTAATGTTATAATCGGCCACTTTTATTTTAAATTTTGAATTGAGTTTAAACTCATTGCCTGATTTGGTAAGTGTTCCGGTAAGGGTAACATCTTTGGTAACTCCATGCATTTCCATTTTACCACTAACGGTCACTTTATTTTCACCATCCTTGGAATAATCAATTGCTTCGTTAATCTTTCCTTTAAAGGTGGCCTTAGGGAACTTTTCAGTTTCCATGTAGTTTTCATTAAAGTGTTCTTCCATCAGGGCGTTTTTAAACCTAAAATTCTGAATGCTGATGCTAATTTGTAAATCGGCTGTTGATGCTCTGAAAACAATAGTTGCACCCTTGTTTACAGCTTCAATGTCTTCCATGGGCGCTTTAGAAAAGAAACTAATGGTGGTTGCACCTTCTTTAGCCGTGTAAATTTGAGCCTTAGTTGTAAACGTTGTGGCTATCACTAAAGAAGCCATGATAATGTTTTTCATATTTTTTTGTTTTAAATGTTCTTGTTCTTAAGCCGTTGATTTAATCTTAAAAAACTAAATTTAATCAAATTTAAAGTATTTCTTTTAATTCGGGCTCATTCAAAAATTTTTCTATCAATCGCGGAAAAGCAAACCCGGTCAGGTTTTTAATATCTGTTTTAATTAATCCCTTTTTTAGTACAAACTTTTTTACCCTGATTACATGAAAAACGGCCATGAGCTGCTGATGACTTAAAATGTGTTTAAATGTTTTAGACACATGCAATACATCAAATTCCCTGCCACAAACCTTTAATAATTCGTTTGACTGATACAAGTCGGCCGGCAAAACAGGTTGGCTGTTCTCGAACAAAACAAACTCGTACAAACCTTGCCAGATGTCGCTTTGACCCCTTCTGTTAAGTAAAGCGTTGTTGTTTTGGTCAATTATCAACACATAATTAAAATACCGTTTTTTAACTTTTGTTTTTTTTGTTTTAAGCGGTAATCCTTCCACCCAACCATTTTTATAGGCCTCGCACTTGTTATTAAAAATGCAGTGCTTGCAATCGGGCCTGGTTGGTTTGCAAAATTGCGAGCCAAATTCCATAATGGCCTGATTGTGTAAGGCCGGATTTTTCCGATTCAGGAGATTTTGTGCCAATTCGCTGAACATTTTTTTACCTTGGGTGGAATCAATCGGCGTTTTAATGCCAAACAAGCGGCTAAGTAATCGGTACACATTACCATCCACCACTGCATGAGGTAAATTAAAAGCAAAACTGGCAATGGCAGCCGCGGTGTACTCACCAATTCCTTTTAAGTCTTTAATCTGTGCATGATTTGCCGGAAAAAGCCCTTTGTGTTTTTGAACCACCACATTGGCCGTAAACAATAAATTGCGAGCCCGAGAATAATACCCAAGGCCCTGCCAGAGTTTTAACACTTCGTCTTCTTTGGCAGCAGCCAGATCGTTAACTGTTGGATATTTAAGAATAAACCGATTGTAATAGGCCAACCCCTGCGCCACTTGTGTTTGTTGTAAAATTATTTCCGAAAGCCAGATGTGGTAGGGGTTTGTGGTGTGGCGCCAGGGCAAATCGCGTTTGCTTTTAAGGTACCATTTGCCAATTTGGGCACTAAACCAACTTTCCATAAGGCCTAAAATTACAGGTTTTTGCTACCCAAAAGGTCGTAAGAATGGCAAAATCAAAAAAAATTTTCAAATCATAATTTTAATGGTATCTTTGCTGCCCGTTTTAAAATACAATTAATTGATTTTAAATAGTTTGTAAAATGACCAAGGCAGATATAGTTAACGAAATTTCAGAAAAAACAGGGATTGAGAAAATGGCTGTTCAGGCAACAGTAGAGGCGTTTATGAAAACAATCCGCAACTCAATGGTAGAAGGAAAAAATGTTTACCTGAGAGGTTTTGGCACTTTTGTAGTAAAAAAACGTGCAGAAAAAATCGGACGTAACATTTCAAAAAACACAACTGTTGTAATTCCTGCACATTACATTCCGGCATTTAAAGCTGCAAAAACATTTTCTGACAGAGTAAAGCGCAATGTAAAAACCGCCGAACCTCTGCCAAAAAATCTCGATTAATATAAAAAATGAGCGCTAAACTAAGTCAGATTCTGATTGTACTAAGCGCTTTGGTTCTGTTCGTTCTTTTATTTATTGCCCCTAAATCGCAAAAAGCCGAAAACAAGGTTGCTGGCAAAGCGGCTACATCAAACAACTCAAACATTGACTTGTATGTAAGCATGGCCCAAAAAGTGCTTAGTCCCGAACTTAAAAAGAAAATGGACGGTTTTGCCACTCAAAAAAATTACGACAGTTTGGTTGGCTTTTGGGACAGGTTAAAACGACCCGACATTGCTTCCTACTTTGTTGAGCAGAAAGCCGTTCGCCTAAATACTTCCGATGCCTGGTTCAAAACCGGCGAGCGCTATTATTACGCCATCCAGTTTTCAGAAGACAAAAGCGAAATTCCTTTGCTCTATCAGTGCGCCATGCGTACCCTAAGCAAAACACTGGCACTCAATCCAAAAAACAACGAAGCTAAAATACTGTTGGCCTCCTGTTATGTTGAAGGAAGTCAAAATCCAATGGACGGAATTAGTCTTTTAAGAGAAGTAGAGAAAACCGACAGCAACAACGTTAAACTGCAATTGGCCTTTGCCTTTTTTTCACTAAAAAGCCAGCAGTTCGATAAAGCAATTAGCCGGTTTAACAAAGTGCTAAGGGTAGATAGCACCTACATTGAAGCCTATTTGCACCTGGCGGATGCCTACGAGCGACAAGGGGAAATACAACAAACAATTACAATGCTGGAAAAATATTCGGTTAAAACCCCGGATGTGACAGCAAGATTAGAAATAGAAAAGTACATAAAGCAACTTAAAAGTAATATTAACAAATAAAAAACAGGTATTATGCCAAGCGGAAAGAAAAGAAAAAGACATAAAATGGCCACTCACAAACGCAAAAAACGTTTAAGAAAAAATCGCCATAAAAAGAAATAAGCTGTAATTAAAAAGCTTACTGTTCTTTAACACACTTGCAGGGAACCCAATCGGGAATTTCTCCTGCTTGTGTTATTTAAAGTTCCTGTATTTTATGGACAATTATGAATTGAAGCGGAATGTTTAGCCGCTTTCGGTTGGTTTGTTGTAGGCCTAATTATGGCAAAAAAATTATTAATTAAAACATTCAGCGCGTGAATCAAGAACTTGTAATTAATTCCACGCCTAACGAAGTTGTTATTGCCCTGCTAAACGATAAACGTTTAGTAGAGTTACACCGCGAAAAAAATAATTCAAAATTTTCGGTAGGCGATATTTATTTAGGAAGGGCCAAAAAGGTAATGACCGGGCTTAATGCCGCCTTTGTTGATGTTGGATACGAAAAAGACGCTTTTTTACATTATTTAGATTTGGGCCCTCAGGCACAATCGCTTATTAAGTATGTAGAGCAAACTCAAAACGGCAAACAAACCGTAAGCAAGCTCATGTACTTTAAAAATGAGCACGATATTAAAAAAGACGGTAAAATTAACGACATTGTTAAGTCGGGACAAAACCTGTTGGTGCAGGTGGCCAAAGAGCCCATAAGCGCCAAAGGACCACGTATTACCACCGAAATTAGTCTGGCCGGAAGGTATTTGGTATTAATTCCATTTGCCGATAAAATTTCGGTTTCTTCAAAAATCAGAAACATTGAAGAAAAAAACAGATTAAAAGAACTGATGCAAAAAATTAAACCAAAAAACTTTGGGGTAATTGTGCGCACAGTGGCCGAAAGCAAACCGGTGAGTGACCTCGAAAACGATTTGAATGATTTGATTAAGCGCTGGGACGATTGTTTCAGTGCCCTAAAAACATCGCAACCGCCAATGCGCGTGCTGGGCGAGGTGGACAGAACCAATGCCATTTTGCGCGATTTTTTAAATGCTTCGTTCAACGCCATTCACGTTAATGATCAATCGGTTTACGACGACCTTAAATCTTACATAAAAACCATTGCGCCTGATAAAGTTGATATTTTAAAACTTTACAATGGCAAACTCCCTATTTTCGACGCTTACGGCATCGAGAAACAAATAAAAAGTTTGTTCGGAAAAACCGTTCACATGCGCAGCGGGGCTTATCTGGTAATTGAACATACCGAAGCGCTCCACGTATTTGATGTGAACAGCGGAAACCGTGCCAAAAGCGATAACACGCAGGAAGAAAATGCCCTGGACGTGAATCTGGAAGCGGCTGTTGAAGTGGCCAGACAGTTAAAACTGCGCGATATGGGCGGCATTATTGTGGTGGATTTTATTGACATGCACAATGCCGATAACCGCAAACTCCTTTACGATAAACTAAAGGAGGAGATGAAGTACGACCGTGCCAAGCACAACATTTTACCTCCGAGCAAGTTTGGCTTAATACAAATTACCCGCCAGCGTTTACGTCCCGAAGTGAATGTGGAGGTTTTAGAAACCTGCCCGAGCTGCGGTGGCACCGGAAAAGTTCAGCCAGCCATTTTGTTTGTTGACCAACTGGAAAATACTTTGCGTTACATTATCAAAGAACAAAATAATAAAAACATTACCTTAAACATTCACCCTTACATTGAAGCGTATGTGAAAAAAGGTGGCCTTTTCAGAAGCATGCAATGGAAATGGTATTTTGAACACAAACAATGGGTAAAGGTGCAGGGCATCCAAAGTCAGGGAATTATGGAATACAAGTTCTATAATAAAGACATGGACGAAATTGTGGTTTAAGTCAACATATTTCTATAAAACAGAAGCTCCATAACGGGGCTTTTGTTGTTTATAGACCCTTCTCTTCTGTTGCTCGGTGCGCCTTCTATCCAAAAAACGCCTTTGTTAACGAGCAAGCCCACCCTATTGATGGAGTGTAAAGAGGGCATTACGAAAAATTCAAACTCAATTGCCTTTTTACCAAGCGGTAGAAAACGGCATCGCTTTGGCTTTGCGAAAATTGTTTTTCCAAATGCATCACTATGCGCTCGGGCGATTCTGCCTTTTTTAAAAGCGGAGAACCTGAACTTTTGTTGCTGTTTAAAACATTAAGGAAACTGGCCAACTCCTGAAAAGTGGATGGGTTACCTGTTGTTGCCTGATTTTTCATAATTAAAGCGTATTAATTGTTAAAGCAAAATTACTACGTTTAATAGTGTTATCTTGCTACGTTTTGTAGCATTATTTTTTATTGCTGTATCCCGCACAAACATTAGCGTAAATAAGATTTAAAGCCCTATTTTTACCACTATTAATTTTAGCTTATGGCAAACATTTTTGAGTTTAATGGCTACAAACCGGTTATCGACCGGAGTTCGTTTATACACCCCAATGCCACGGTTACCGGCAATGTTATTATTGGCAAAAATGTGTATGTGGGTCCAGGCGCAGCCATTCGTGGCGACTGGGGGCAAATAATTATTGAAGACGGCTGCAATGTTCAGGAAAACTGCACCATACACATGTTTCCGGGCACCACTGTTTTGCTAAAGGAATCGGCACACATTGGTCACGGTGCCATTATACACGGAGCCACTATTGGCAAAAACAGTTTGGTGGGTATGAACAGTGTGATAATGGACAACGTGGTGGTGGGCGATGAGTGTGTGGTGGGCGCGCTGGCCTTTATAGCTGCCGACACTATTATCGAAAACCGCAAAGTGGTGGTGGGCAATCCCGCAAAAGTAATTAAAGATGTAAGCGACGACATGATTAAGTGGAAAACAAAAGGTACGGCGCTTTATCAGCAATTGCCGGCCGATTGCATGGCCACATTAAAAGCCTGCGAGCCTTTGCGGCGCGTTCCCGCTTTCAGGCCGGTGCAGCAGGACGAATATAAAACCTGGCAAAACACCAAATCGGCCACTCAAAAAAACGACAAGAAAAAAGACTGAGTCGTTGTAGCCTAAACGCTTTGCCTCATAACAACTTCTGTTTCTGTCAATTGGCTTTAGAGCTTTTAATTTCGTTATTTTTTCCGTTAATTTAGTTTTTAAAAGATTCTATTATGTCCAAAACAAAGTCAAAATCCATTTTAAATGCCGGTTCGGTAACGTTTTTATACGAATACCTTAACAATGCCTCGCCAACCGGTTTTGAAAGCAGTGGCCAAAAAATTTGGCTCAATTATTTAAAGCCTTATATCGACGAGTATTTTGTAGATAATTATGGTACTGCCGTGGGAGTAATAAATCCTAAGGCAGAATACAAAGTTGTGATTGAAGCTCACGCCGACGAAATAAGTTGGTTTGTGCACTATATAACTAAAGATGGGTTTATTTACCTGCGCCGAAATGGTGGCAGCGACCATCAGATTGCACCTTCCAAACGTGTAAACATTCACACTGAAAAGGGAATTGTTCCGGCGGTGTTTGGCTGGCCGGCCATTCATGTGCGTGAGCCGGGCAAGGAAGAAACCCCGACACTCAAAAATATTTTTTTGGATTTGGGTTGTAAATCCGACAAGGAAGTGGAAGAGTTAGGTGTTCACATAGGATGTGTGGTTACCTATCCCGATGAATTAATGGAGCTGAACAACCGTTATTACGTTGGCCGGGCCCTCGATAACCGCATGGGCGGCTTTATGATTGCAGAAGTGGCGCGTCTTTTAAAGGAAAGTAAAACCAAACTGCCTTTTGGATTATACATTGTTAATTCGGTTCAGGAAGAGGTTGGCTTAAACGGCGCTACCATGGTGGCCCGCAAAATAAAACCAAATGTGGCCATTGTAACCGATGTTTGTCATGACACGCAAAGTCCTATGATGAACAAAATTAGCAGCGGCGACATTTCCTGTGGCAAAGGGCCGGTAATTTGTTATGGCCCGGCGGTACAAAATAATTTGCTTAAACTGATTCTTGAAGCGGCTAAAAAAAACAAGATAGATTTTCAGCGCGAGGCGGTTTCGCGCGTTACCGGTACTGACACCGACGCATTTGCCTATGCCAACGACGGCACGCCAAGCGCGTTAATTTCGCTGCCCCTGCGCTACATGCACACCACTGTGGAAAGCGTTAACAAACAGGATGTGGAAGAGGTAATAAAACTCATATTCCATGCGTTAAAAACAATTAAAAACAACCACGATTTCAGGTACATAAAATAAATTGCAGGAGTTTTTTAGTTATTAAGTAGTAAAGATAAAATGCCAATATTAGGTTCCATCATAAAACGTGCTATCGACATTCGTTCGCGCATTCCGGCCCGAAAAAATGTTTACAAGCAACAGGTTAAACAATTGCAGAAATTAATTGCCAAGGCGCAGTTTACCGATTTGGGGGTGCAATTCGACTTCGGGCAAATGGCCCTGATGGAAGACCCAATTAAAACCTTTCAAATCAAAGTGCCCATTTACGATTACCAAAGCATTTTTGATGCCTGGTGGCACCGCGCACTTAAAGGCGAGCGCGATGTGTGCTGGCCCGGTAAAGTAAAGTATTTTGCACTCAGTTCGGGCACATCCGAATCGTCGAGCAAGCACATACCAGTTACCCGCGACATGATTAAAGCCATTCACCGTGGCACCTTAAAGCAGGTAATTTCTACCAAACATTTTAATTTTACCAAAGAGCAATACGAAACCGAAATTTTGTTTGTGGGCGGAAGCACCAATTTGAATTACAACGGCACGTATTTTAGTGGCGACCTCAGCGGTATTACCACTGGCACACAGCCACGCTGGTTTCAAAATTTTACGCTGCCGGGGCCTGATATTCGCTCTCTTACTAACTGGGAAAATAAATTGCAGGAAATTGTGGACAATGCCCAAAAATGGAACGTGGGATTTATTTGTGGTGTTCCGGCCTGGATTCAGATTTTGTTTGAGCGTATAATTAAACATTATAATGTTAAAACCATTCACGATGTGTGGCCCAATCTCGCCATTTATGTGCATGGTGGTGTGGCCATTCATCCCTACAAAAAAAGCATTGATGCCCTTTGTGCAAAGCCTCTGATTTATCTCGACACTTACATGGCCTCCGAAGGTTTTTTGGCCTATCAGGAAAGACCCAACGAAAAACAAGGCATGAAGTTGTTGACAGACAACAAATTGTTTTTTGAGTTTATTCCCTTTACCGAAGAAAATTTTGACAACGACGGCAATGTGAAACCCAATGCCAAAACCTTAAACATTACCGAGGTGGAACTGGACAAGGATTATGCCGTACTCATTTCGAACTGTGCAGGTGCATGGCGCTATTTGATTGGCGATACCCTTAAATTTACCGACCTGAAACGCTGCGAAGTAATTATTACCGGCAGAACAAAACATTTTTTAAGTCTTTGTGGCGAGCACCTAAGCGTGGACAATATGAATCAGGCTATTAAACAAGCCGCCAATGAGCTGGGCATTAGCATTAATGAGTATTGCGTGGCTGGTGTGCCTTATGATGGTTTATTTGCACACAAATGGTATGTGGGCACGGATAAAGCTGTGGATAGCGATGTGTTAAAACAAAAACTAGACAATCACTTAAAATTATTAAACGACGATTATGCTGTTGAACGAAAACACGCCTTAAAGGAAGTGCTGGTAGAAGCCCTACCCAATCAGGCGTTTATTGATTTTTTAGCGAGCAAAAACAAACTAGGCGGCCAAAGCAAATTTCCGCGGGTGCTAAAGGGCAAGCACTTTAACGAATGGGTGGCATTTTTAGATAACTATAAAACCAAACTTTCTTGATTCTTAGTTTAATATCACAAACAATTATTATTGTTTTACTGCTCACCTTTTCATTTGGGCCGGCATTTTTTGCCCTTATTAATACCGGCATTAAGCATGGTTACAAATCGGGTTCTTTTTTGGCAATGGGCGTGGTGGCCAGCGATTTTGTAGTATGTTTAATCATTATTTTATTGGTGCATTTAGGATTAACCAATTTAATACACGACGAAAAAAACCAGCGTTTTATGGGAATTTTGGCGGGTGTGTTGCTGATTATTTTTGGTGCCTTTTATTTTCGTCGTCCGGTTGAAAAAAGCGACGATGCCATTGAAGTAAAAGTTCCCTCAGTGAGCGCTATGTTGTTTAAAGGCTTTTTTCTTAACAGCCTTAATCCTGCGGTTTGGTTACTATGGCTTGGCAACGTAACCGCTGTGAGCAAAACACTTAATTATTCCATCATCAACATGCTCATTTATTTTAGCATTACATTGGGCATTGTGCTAATGGTGGAATTTGGAAAAGCCTATGCTGCCAACAAACTTAAACAGATTTTAACCGACAAGCTCATGCATGCTGTTAATTTTGTTACCGGTTTACTTCTGGTTATTTTTGGTTTAGTACTTATTTACAATCATTATTTCTAAAATGACAGAGCAGGAACTGGAAAAATTCAAAGAGAAGCTTTTGGAAAGCATGACTTTTCCGAGTGTGTACATGTTTAAATTTATTGTGGCCAGCGAACACCGCAACATTGCCTTGGTCGAAAATCTGTTTGGTGAGGATACCGATATTCACACCAAAGAAAGTGGTAAAGGACGTTACATTAGCATCACTGCCAAACAAGTGGTAATGAATGTGGATGAAGTAATTGACGTTTATAAAAAAGCCTCGCTGATAAAAGGCATTATGTTTTTGTAAGGCATGAAAACGACGCTCACCTCGAACGAATTAACGGTTGAAATTAAAGCTCATGGCGCTGAATTGTGCAGCATCAAAAACAAGCAGGGTACTGAGTTTTTGTGGCAGGCCTCGCCCGATGTGTGGCCCAGGCACGCCCCGGTGTTGTTTCCGGTGGTGGGTAAATTAAAAAACAATGCCTTTTCGTATAACAACAACTCTTATTCACTTGGTCAACATGGTTTTGCACGCGACAAGGCATTTCATCTGATCGAATCTTCGGACCAACGCTGCACCTTTGAATTACTATCCAACGCTGACACGAAAAAGGTTTTTCCATTTGATTTTATTTTCAGAATCCATTATGCGCTCACTCAAAACGTATTGGTTACCAGCTATCAGGTAATTAATTCCGGCACAGAGCAATTGTTGTTTAGCGTGGGAGCACATCCCGGATTTAACTGCCCTTTGAGCGCAAACGAAACCTTTGAGGATTATTATCTGGAGTTTGAAAACAACCAGTATCAATTAACCGAGCTGCTGGAAGGTCTGCGACTAGAGGGCACCCGACAACTTCATTTAAGCAACCAACAAGTTCCGCTCAGTAAAAATTTGTTTGATAAAGACGCCCTCGTTTTTGAAGGTGGGCAAATTAACAGCGTTTCGCTTTGCTCTTCCAAATCCTTGCACAAAATAAAACTGAACTGCGCCAATTGGCCGTACTTTGGCATTTGGTCTAAAAAAGGATGTCGGCAATTTGTATGCCTTGAACCCTGGTATGGAATAGCCGATAACAATAACAGCAACGGTAATCTTCTGCAAAAGGACGGCATTTTAAAACTGGCACCTAAATCTGAGTTTAGCTGCGATTTTAGCCTCGAGTTCCATTAGTTTTTTGTTAATTTCCTCTATTTCATGCCTTTAAAAGCTTTAATTAACGGGAAAATTACTTATTTTTGCGCTCCTAAAAATTAAAGATTATGAATATCACCAAACATGATATAGACAGCCTGAATGCCGAAATTACCATTGCATTGGTTCCGGCCGATTACGATAACCGCGTGAGCGAAGGCCTCAAAAAAGTACAGCGTCAGGCCAATATGCCCGGTTTCAGGCCAGGTAAAGTGCCTGCGGGATTAATTAAAAAACAATACGGCACCCAAATAATGGTTGACGAAATAAATAAGCTGTTAAACGAAAGTATTTACAAATACATTGAAGAAAACAAAATAGAAATTTTGGGTAATCCATTGCCAAAAGACCAAACTTCGGTGGATTTTGCCAATCAAAAAGAATTTGAATTTGTTTACCAATTGGGTCTTGCTCCTGCCTTTAACGTGAGCATTGACAGCAGCAACTCCTTTACCTACAAAACCGTGAAAGTGGATGATGAGCTGGTTGAAAAATACCTGAAAGACGTTCGTCGTAATTACGGCAAGCCTGTTAACCCAGAAGTGGCCGGAGAAAAAGACGTGGTGTTTGTTGATATTAATGAGTTAGACGAAAACGGATCGATTAAAGCCGGTGGTATTTACAAAAGCACCAGCGTGAGCTATGAGCGCATTAAAAACGAAACAGCCAAAGCAAAACTTTTGGGTGTGAAACGTGATGATAAAATTGAATTAAATATTAATGAGCTTTACGAAACTGCTTTAGACAAAAGCGTATCGTTGGGCATTGATAAAGAATTTGCCGAAACTGCCAATTGTAATCTTAGATTAACAGTAAGAAACATTTCGCGTTTGGAAGATGCCGAACTGGATCAGGATTTATTTGACCGGATTTACGGTGCAGGCAATGTAAACGGACTCGAAGAATTTAAAAATAAAATCCGCACAGAATTGTCGATGATGTTTATGGCCGACTCTGAAAAGTTTTTGATGAGCGAAGTGGAAAATAAACTGGTTGAAAAAACAAAAATTCAGTTGCCGGATAATTTCCTGAAACGTTGGTTAATGGCCGTTAACGAAAAACCGATTACTGCCGAAGAACTTGAAAAAGATTATCCAAACTATGCCAAAGCCATGCAATGGCGCTTAATTGAAAACAAAATTATTAAGGACAACGGCATTACCGTAAACGCTGAAGAAGCCGGTGAAGAAGCAAAAGCCTACATTCGCAGCGAATACTCTAAATACGGACAAGTTCCAACTGACGAGGATTTGGAAAAAATATCCAAAGATCTTTTAAGCAAAGAAAAAGAAGCTCAAAAAATATTTGAAAATCTTTACAGCAAAAAAGTGTTAGGCCTTATTAAAGAAAAATGTACGCTCGAACCCAAAGAACTGAGCTACGACGAGTTTTTCAAAGGCTAATACACATTGAACTATTTAAATAAAAGCCCGGATAAATGTCCGGGCTTTTTTCATTACATTCTTAAATTTTATTACACAGGCCTACTTATGGCTTCTGCCCTTGGCCACCGCAGGAGCAGTCCAGGGGTCGTCGGGCCAGGCATGTTTGGGGTAGCGGCGTTTTAATTCGTTTTTTACTTCAAAATATAAATTGTTCCAAAAGCTGCTTAGGTCTGATGTTACCTGCACGGGTTTATATCCCGGAGATAATAAATGCATCACCACCGCTGTTTTACCGTTGTTCAATTTTGGGGTATCACTCAATCCAAAAACCTCCTGCAAACGCACTGATAACACCGGCGTGTTTCCGTTCGGAAAATAACGGATGTTTATTTTAGAGCCGCTGGGGACTTCAATTCTGGCCGGTGCCAGTTTATTCAAAGCCTGTTGCTTTTCCCAATCCAGCGAATGAAAGAGGGCTTCTGATAAATTAATTTTTTTTAAATCGTCGGATTTTTTGATTCCCTTTAAATAAGGGCTTAACCAATTACCGTTTGTTTCGAGAAGTTTTTCAGTACTCACATCAGGCCAGTTTTCTTCAGGATTCCATTGACCCAGACTCAATATGCGGTTTTGCAATTGTGTGACCTCTTCATCAAAACCTAGCAGGGCCTCGCCTTCGTTTTTAATCGCCAACGAAACTGCTTCCAATAAATTTTCCTCCGAAGGATTCGGCAATGGTTTTGATTGCAATACAATGCTGCCAATGCGCAGCTCTTTGTTGGCCTGCAATCCACCACGGCGGGTGTCCCAGGTAATAACCTCCTGCTCCTTTACCATTGGCAATAAATCTTTGGGGTTGAGCGGAGCCGCTAAAAATATTTTTCCCATTCCCTCGCGTAAATCCATGTTGGCAACAGCCAGCCAGGGCTCGTGCGCCAAATCGTCCTGATGACTGAACATGGCGTATTTTCCGTTAGCCAGTTGAAATTGTGCATTGTTGCCGGGCCGGGCAAAGGCGATGCGCTCGGGATAAGCAAAGGCCAATAATAAACCTGTTTCGTGCGAATCTACAAACGAATTATCTGCCTCCACATTTAATAATTTGCGATACGAAGCGGCCACCTTTTCAATCCGGTTAAAGCGATTACCTAGTCCGTTATTTTTTCTCCCTTTACGCAAGGCTTCAATTCTTAAGTTCAAATCCACGCCTGCTTCGCGGGGCAGAGGGTCGCGTTCTTCGAGCACGGCAGCAATGTCGGTAGCCAATGGTAAATTGTGTGTTTGCTTAGCCATTAACAACATGTGAGCTATGCGCGGGTGGCAGGCCAGGCGGTGAATGTCTTTGCCGTGGGTGGTAATTTTTCCTTTGTCAATGGCGTTGAGTTGTTGGAGTGTGTCAGTGGCTTGTGCAATTGCTGCCTTTGGTGGTGGGCTTAACCAGGTAAGTTGCAAAATATCGCCAATGCCCCACAGGGCCATTTCCAACATCATGGCTGCTAAATCGGCTTCCATAATTTCGGGAACCCTGTGCGGGGCCATGCGTTCGTGTGTGGCCATGGTCCACATACGGTAACACACACCGCTACTGAGTCTCCCTGCCCTGCCCGCACGCTGGTCGGCCGAATCTTTTGAAACACGAATGGTTTCCAAACGCGATAAACCTGAGCGGGTATCGAATTTTTGTGTGCGGCCAAAACCGCTGTCCACCACAATTCTCACGCCTTCAATTGTTAAACTGGTTTCGGCTATGGAGGTGGCAAGTACTATTTTTCGTTTGCCAAATTTATTGGGCGTAATGGCCAAATACTGCTCCTGTGGCGATAGTTGGCCATAAAGGGGGTGAATGGAAAATTCGTGGAGCTGATTTTTTAAAAGCTCTTCGCATTTTTTTATTTCACCTTCTCCGGGTAAAAACACCAGCACATCGCCTTCGTGCTCTTTTATGGCGCGGACTATTGTGCGGGCACTTAATTCCGGCAAGAGTGTTTCGTCGGCATCGCCGCTATAAATTATTTCTACCGGATATTGTTTGCCCTCGCTCACACATACAGGGCAATTTAGTAAAGCACTTAATTGTGGCATGTTGAGTGTGGCCGACATCACCATAATGCGGAGGTCGGGACGTAATACCTGCTGGGCCTCGCGGCACAGGGCCATGGCCACATCGGCATGCAAACTGCGTTCGTGAAACTCATCAAAAATAACCAAGGCTACATCTTCGAGCGCGTTGTCGTTTTGCAGCAGGCGGGTTAAAATGCCTTCGGTAACCACTTCTATTTTGGTTTTGCTGCTCACCCGGTTTTCGAAACGAATGCGGTATCCCACGCGTTGACCCACTTCTTCTTCGAGCAGCGAAGCCATGCGCAGGGCAATGGTTTTGGCTGCAAGGCGGCGGGGTTCGAGCATGATGATTTTTTTACCCTGAAGCCAATCTTCTTCCATTAAAGCCAATGGCAAGAGTGTGCTTTTACCTGCGCCGGGCGGGGCGTTTACAATAAGGGTGTTTTGGTTGGCCAATTGTTCGCGCACCTCATTAATAATGTCGGCAACGGGTAATTGGATATGGAAGGGATTGAAGGGCAAGATATAAGATTGGTGCAAATTTAATGAAAGGATATTGCTCTATGGACTTTACAGTAAAATGAAAAGATTCATTTTAACTTTTTAAGGTTCTTTTTCCCTGCAATTGTAATGGCATTATCCGCACTTACAATCTTTTTGCCTGTTTTTTCTTCGATTTGTTTGCGGGTGTTGCCGGCAATTGTTCCGCCCTGTTCGGCAATTACTTTATTCTCATCAATGGTTTTAGGTTTTTTCTCCTTCGATATTTCGGTGGTAGAGGCTTCGGCCAACATGTTTAATACCAGGTCCAGATTGGTCATGTGGTCGCGCAGGTTTTCTTTTTTAAGCCCTTTTAGTTTTTTATAGTCCTTTACCTTTTTTCCGCTCCATGCCTGAGTAATAATATCAGTTAACATGGCAAATTCCTGTCCTTTTTTTACGCCACGGTTTTCCCATTCGTTGGTTAATTCTTTTCTTACCTCGATACTTTTTAAGCGTTGATTAATCCACTCTTTGCTATAGCCTTTTTGCAAGTAGGCCTGCATGGCACGGTCAAAACTTAATTCGGGGTTTTCGGTTTCCTCAATTCTTTCGTAACCCACCTTTGCAAGCCATTGCTTAAAAGGTTCGGCTTTTGGCGATGGAATGGATTGAATTAATCGCAGAATTTGCTCTGTATCGGCAACATCGGTAATTCGTAATTTTCCATCATCTGCAATTAATTTCAACTGTCCGATTTTTTCGGACAGTTCACTCCCCTCCTGCTTTAATTTGCTTTTAAGATCGCTCCAGTACTTTCTCGGGCGTTTATTATCAACCAGTACTTCAATGATGTCTATTACAGAAAAATACCATTTTTCCTCTTCCTCGTTCCACGCAGATCGGATGTGTTTGTGTTCAAATAATTTTATGTTGTTCACTTTGCAAGAATATTAGAAATATAAAGTTAGGTGCTATGTCGCAAAAGCCATGCTATTGTTTGTAGCAATCCAAAAAACAATCCCATTAAAATAACCTTAGCCTCCCAATTCCCCCCCAAATTTGCTATATTTGTAACCCTTTGTAAAAAACCATTAAGGCATTAAGGGCACTGAGTTACACTAAGATGAAAACTCATTAAACGCTTTATTGGAAAAATTAAAAATAAAATGCAACATATACGCAACTTTTGTATCATCGCACACATCGACCACGGAAAAAGCACCCTGGCCGACCGCTTACTGGAATACACCGGTACTATTAACAAACGCGACATGCAGGATCAGGTGCTGGATGACATGGACCTTGAAAAAGAGCGCGGCATAACCATTAAAAGCCACGCCATTCAAATGGATTATACTCACAATGGCCAAAAATACGTGTTGAATTTAATTGACACGCCGGGCCACGTGGATTTTAGCTACGAGGTATCGCGCTCTATTGCTGCCTGCGAAGGTGCTCTGTTGATTGTGGATGCTGCCCAAGGCATTCAGGCACAAACCATTTCTAATTTATACCTGGCCCTTGAACACGATTTGCACATCATTCCTATTCTAAACAAAATGGATTTGCCAAGCGCTGAACCCGAAATGGTAAGCGACCAGATTGTGGATTTAATTGGTTGCGACCCTTCGGAAATTATTCCTGCCAGCGGAAAAACCGGCATGGGAATTCCCGAAATACTGGCTGCCATTATTGAGCGTGTGAAACCGCCTGTGGGCGACCCAGCCGCTCCTTTACAGGCATTGATTTTCGACTCGGTGTTTAATTCTTTCCGCGGCATTATTGCTTATTTTAAAATATTGAACGGCACCATTAAAAAAGGAGAAAAAGTAAAATTCTTTAATACCGGTGCTACTTATAATGCCGACGAAATTGGTGTTTTAAAATTAAAGCAGGAGCCGCGTCAACAGCTCAGCGCAGGCGATGTAGGTTATATTATTTCGGGTATTAAAGAAGCCCGCGAAGTAAAAGTGGGCGATACCATTACACATTTTGACCGCCCCTGCGAAAAAGGCATTGAAGGTTTTGAAGACGTGAAACCAATGGTGTTTGCAGGAATTTATCCGGTAGATACCGAAGATTTTGAAGAATTGCGCTACAGCATGGAGAAACTGCAACTCAACGATGCCTCGCTTACCTGGGAGCCTGAAAGCTCTGCGGCGCTTGGCTTTGGCTTCCGTTGCGGATTTTTAGGCATGTTGCACATGGAAATTATACAGGAACGTTTGGAGCGCGAGTTTAACATGACCGTGATTACCACGGTTCCCAACGTATCTTACCTGGCGCACAAAACCGACGGCGAAATTGTGACGGTGAATAACCCTACCGATTTACCCGATCCCGGACGCATTGATTTTATTGAAGAACCATACATAAAGGCCACTGTTATTACCAAGTCCGATTTTATTGGGCCGGTAATGAGTTTGTGCATTGAAAAACGCGGACAAATTGTTAACCAAAATTATTTAACTGCCGACCGCGTGGAATTGATTTTTGAAATGCCTTTGGGCGAAGTGGTGTTTGATTTCTTTGACCGTTTAAAATCCATTTCAAAAGGCTACGCTTCGTTTGATTACCATCCTATTGGCATGAAACGTTCGGATTTGGCTAAACTGGATATTTTGTTGAATGGCGAACCAGTGGATGCCTTGTCGGCGTTAATTCACCGCAGCAATGCCTACGATTTTGGTAAAAAGATTTGCGAAAAATTAAAAGAATTAATTCCGCGTCAGCAATTCGAAATTCCAATACAAGCCGCTATTGGCGCCAAAATTATTGCCCGTGAGACCATTCGCGCTATTCGCAAAGATGTAACCGCCAAATGTTATGGTGGTGATATTAGCCGTAAACGTAAGCTCCTCGAAAAGCAAAAAGAAGGTAAAAAACGCATGAAGCAAGTGGGCAGTGTTGAGATTCCGCAGAGTGCATTTATGGCGGTGTTAAAGTTGAATGATTAACAATGAAACCGAGTGCTTTTATCATTTGCCTTGCCGTGTTCTTTTTATCCGGCAGGTGTTTTGCTCAGGTGTTTTTAAAACTGAGTAACGACTCAATAAAAGTACTTCATTATTCAGGTGGCGATGAATTCAATGCCACTTCGATTAACGAAAATGTGTGGAGCCTTAAACCGTACCCTAGCACAAACATGGGTCAGTTTTTTGCGTATGAATCTGCCAATACCAGCGTTGAGAATGGCGTGGTAATTTTTACCCTTAAAAAAAAAGACAGCGTTTATACCATTCATCCCAGTTTGCACGATAGCAGCTTCCTTAAACGGGCAAAGCTAAAACTTGTAGATAATAAATTCCCGATGAAATACTCGGCGGGTATTATCATTTCAAAACAAAAATTTCATTACGGGCTATATGAACTCCGTTTTAAAGTTGAGGAAGGAAAAGGTGTATGGCCTGCTTTTTGGTTTTACGGAGGCAATAAAAACGAGGAGATAGATGCTTTTGAACTGAAAGGCGAAAAGAACAACCTGATTCACGTAGACACGCATTGTCCTTATGGATGCGATCGTGGATATAAAAACAAACTTGGTTTTAATACCAACTGGGGCGATTGGATGCCTGTGAAAAATTATCTGCACAAGGGGTATAACATTATGATGTTGGAATGGTTGCCCGGCGAAGTAATATGGTACATTAACGGCTACCCACTCGCTTATTTTAAAGGTAATTTTACAAATCCCATGAACCTTTACCTCAACACACAAGTGGCCAGCAATTATTCGGCCTTTCAGCCTGCACCTGATGAAAGCACTCCTTGTCCGAATAATTTTTACGTTGACTATTTAAGGGTATGGAAGTATACTCCTGAAAACACGGTTGCCGCTTTAAAAGAAAGTAAAATGACAGTTTCAGATAGGTTTGCATCTGACTACAGGAATAACGCTTTGCGGCACAAGGGACTTATGTACGTGAAGAAAAAGTTCAATGCCGAACAAGGGATGATTTCGTTGAATCTACTTTCCGGCAACAGGCTAAATGTGTGTGTGCTTGGGGAGTTAAATGCTGAAGAAACTGAATTGACTCTAAAAGGCGACTTTGGTACCTACACAATAAAACCGGAAGGCTCGGACGCAACTGTTACCCTTGACCAAAGAGAAAATAAACTTGAAATGGTAATCAAAACCAAGTCAAAAACTTACACGCAACAACTATTAATTAACCGCTAAGATCATTCCCGACTTCGACGGTTCATTACTTTTTATTTATGTTATATTCGTACCTGACAATAATCTCAAAACAGGTGGCATGAGCTCACTAAAGATTTTTTTTTCAGACATACGTTCGTGGATTTTACTTTTCTTTCTGCTGAGATTATTTGCCATTACCGACCCTCCACTTGAGGCAGCGCACAATTGGCGGCAAACCACTGTTACCATGGCGGCACGCAATTTTTATGAAACAGGTCCTGAGCTTCTTTATCCCCGAATTGATATTTGTGGCGAAAAAACCGGAATTACCGGCATGGAATTTCCTCTGCTAAATTATCTTATCTTTCTTGTTTCTAAAGTATTTGGCTACGCACATTGGTATGGCCGGCTTATTAACCTTATAGTGTCTTGCTTTGGTCTTTGGTTTTTTTACCGGCTGGTTCTAAAGTATTTCTCCCCGGGTCTTGCTTTTAAGGCAACTTACCTGCTCATTTTGTCTGTTTGGTTTACGTATTCACGTAAAATAATGCCCGATACATTTTCGATGTCGTTTTTGTTGGCCGGATTTTATTATGGCAGCAATTACCTCGATGGAATCAAAAAAAACCGGAATCTGATTTTATATGGCCTGTTGGTTTTGCTGGGTGTTCTCTCGAAATTACCCTCCGGTTATTTTCTGATATTGTTTAGTCCCATAGTATTAGGCAATAACACAGGGCGCCATCAAAAAGTGGTGTTTGTTGGAGTAAGTGTTTTTATAGGCGTAATCATCTCTGCATATTATTTCTATTGGGTGCCTTACATTACAAATTTTTATGGCCTCGAACACTTTTTTATGGGCAAAAGCATTACTCAGGGCCTTTCAGAAACGCTTCAAAACCTCGACGAATTTGCAGACAAGTTTTATATGGAAGCGCTCGGTGTTAGTGGGTTTCTGATTTTTGTAGCCGGACTTGTACTTGCCATCGTTAAAAAAAACAAACGATTACTTCTAATTTTTACACTTGCTTTAGCGGCCTTTTTTGTGGTGATACTTAAGTCGGGTTTTGCCTTTTACCACCATACTTATTACATCATTCCATTCGCCCCCATTATGGCCTTGGTTGCCGCTTATGCCTTGGAAAATATCCGCCAAATCAAATGGGCTTATGTGCTTCTTGCAGTTTATACGGCTGAAGCCATTCCCAGTAAAAACCACGATTTTTATATTAAAGAACAAAACCTGGCTATTCTGCAACTGGAAGAAACACTTGATAAAGTGAGTAGCCGGAAAGATCTTATTTTAATTAACAGTGGTAATTTGCCAACTCCCATATATTTTGCACACCGCAAAGGTTGGGTGGATAGTAATGAAAAACTGCAGGATACAGCTTACATTAATAACTTAAAACAAAAAGGATTAAAATACATTGTGCTGTTAAAACGCGCTTTTGGAACCGATTTAACTCTTTCGTATCCTGAAGTGGTAAATAATGTAAACTTCAGAGTCTATAAGCTTTAATAAGTAATGAACCTACGTTTAAACAATTTTAGTTTACGTTTTTTCGCTTCGCCGTGGCTGGTTTGGTTGGTTTTATTAATCGCTCATTGTGCTTTAATGCTTTACAATCGCTACCCGATTCTTTATTCCGATACGGCCACCTACCTTCATTCCGGATTCGAACTCGAAGCACCCGCCGACCGGCCAATTGTGTATGGCCTTTTGTTGCGGCTTTTTAGTTTAAACGGTAGTTCATTATTGTTTGTGCCATTCTTTCACACCTTAATTTATCTCTATTCTATTTACAAATTCCTCTCGCTTTTTTTTGAAGAACAAAACTGTCTGAAATATCTTTTCTTAATCTCTCTATCCATACTTATTTTTTCGGGTACAGGCTGGTGCATTAATCTCTTATTGCCCGATATATTCATGGGTGTGGGTTTTCTTTGCCTGCTGTATGTTTTACTTAGCAAGCAAAAACCATCGCAAATGCTCATGCCTTTATTTCTCTTTTTTATCTCCACCTCAACCCATATTTCCAATGTATTTGTTTTTTTTGCACTGGTACTCATCGCCTTTCTGAGTTGGAAGTGGCTGTTCGGCTTTGCTGAAAAAAAAATATTTGGTCAAAAGTTAGCAATCCTTGCAGGAATTATTCTGCTGTCATATTTAATCATGGGCTCAGCCATTTCCAAATCAAAACATGTATTCATGGTGGGTAATCTGGCTCAAAAAGGTATTCTTCAGGAAATACTCCAAGACAGTTGCTCATCATCCGGCTTCAAACTTTGCGACTACAAAGACTCCATCCCACTCTCGTTCGAGTACTTTGTATGGAAACAAAACAGCCCCTTGTACAAACTTGGCGGTTGGAAAACAACCAAACCCGAATTCAAAAAAATAATAACTATTAGTTTTTCTCATTCAAAATACCTTGGTATGCATCTAAAGTGTTCGCTTAAAAATCTTGTGCAACAACTGGGCACATTTGGTATAGGCGAAGGCACAGGAAAGTTTGACGAAAGCACACCCCTCATTCAAAGAATCAGGCATTATACATCATCTGATCGTGAGCTTTGTGTTAACACCAAACAATACGATGAGGATTTCAAATGGACAGCCGGCATGAATGTATTTTATAAAATTACCATCAGCCTGGCAGTGATTTTACTTACGGTATTAATTCTTCTAAACTTTCAAAAAATGAATTCCAAAACACGTGTTCTGATTATTTTTACTTTTTTGCTCATCACAAGTAGCTCTGTTTTGGTTGCGTTTGGCTCAGAAGTGAGTAACCGCTATGGTTGTAAGATCGTCTGGCTGATACTGCTACTGGATGCCATTCTGCTGATCGAGACTAAAAGTGTGAAAAAAGCAGACTAATCCCACTTTTCAACCCTTAAATTGTTCACAAAAGGCGTAACCAAAAGGCACATATAACGTTATGCTCGTTAAATTTATCGGATGCGAATTGTTTTTCCAGTTATTCTGCTTTTTCTCAGCGCCACAATTTTTGCGCAACCAAAAAAAGAATTTTACGATGCCCAACAAACCCAATTAAAATCCGAAACAGATTACCACAAAGGCATGCCCCATGGCAGTCACACCGAATATTACAAATCGGGTAAAATTAGCCGTAAGGGCTTTTACGACTCCGGAAAAGAAGACAGCACCTGGGTTATTTTTTACGAAACCGGCACAAAAAAAGCCATTGAACATTACCTCAAAGGCAAAAAATGGGGCACCAACACCTACTACTTTAAAAATGGTAAAACCGGCCAAATAACCCGCTACGAAAACGATTTGGCCGATAGCACCTGGACCGCTTACTTCGAAAATGGTACCGTTAAAAGCCGCGAAAATTTTGACAAGGGAAAAAAAGAAGGCGAGTGGATTTATTTTTATGAAAACGGACAAACCGAAAGCAAAGGCAATTTTGAAAAAGACAAATACAGTGGCAAAGTAGAAAAATGGTTTAAAAACGGAAAATCGCAGGCCGTTGAAAATTATTGCTTTGGAAACCCCTGCGGACAATGGGAAGAATATTACGAGAACGGACAAAAAAAATTCAGAAAAGAATACCGCGACACCCTTTTGCTCTTAATGGATTTGTGGAACGAAAAAGGCCGGCAACTCATCTCAAATGGCAGCGGCAGCCTCACCGCCAATTACGACAGTGGTTTGATAAGAGCCGCCGGAGCATACAAAGAAGGATTACAGGATGGTCTCTGGCGCTTCTTCCACCCCAACGGCGAACTCGATTACGAGGCTACTTATGAAGCAGGAATTCTTAATGGTTATTACTCGTCGTACTACCCCAACCACAAAATAAAAAGTGAAGGAAACTTTACCGCCAACAAAAAAAATGGCGTTTGGAAATTTTACACCAAAGATGGCCAACTCGAAATGATGGGCACCCTGCGCGATAACAGCCGCGAAGAAAAATGGTCGTATTACCACAGCAACGGAAAAGTGGAAAGCGAAGGCAGTTTTTTAAACGACAAACAAACCGGCACCTGGAACTATTACTACCGTGGTGGCGAAAAATGGAAACAGGGAAATTTTGATAAAAACCTTAAAACCGGCATTTGGACCACCTGGTGGGAAAACGGTAAAAAACTTCAGGAAGGACCTTATGTGAATGGGCTTGAAGATGGCTTGTGGATGAGTTGGTGGGACAATGGTCAAAAAAAAGACGAAGGAGTTATAAAGGGTAAAACACTGCGGGGTGCATGGACAGGCTGGTACGCCAATGGTGCACTTAATTATAATGGACGCTACAATAAAAAAGGCGCCAAAACAGGCAAATGGAATTATTATTTTGAAGGTGGTGGCACGCGTGAGGTTTGCAGTTACGTAAACGGGATTAAACATGGCAGTTACACCCAATGGTTTGAAAGAGGAAATTTTGTTGACACCAAAGGCAAATACCGCCGCGGGCACCAGCATGGCCAATGGACCTACCATTTCGAAACCGGCGGTATTAGCCGGGTTCAGAATTTCAAAAAAGGTAAACTCAGTGGAAAAAGTTTGAGCTATTACCCAAATTCCAGTTTGCAAAGCGTGTGCAGTTACAAAATAATTAAAGATACCAGAAAAGGTAAACTACAAAGTGTGCCCGATGGAATGTGGATTTTTTACGACAAAAACGGCAACGAGGTTAACCGCATGAATTATACCAATGGCGTTAGAAAATAAGCGTATTATTATTATCTTTGTTCTTCACTAATTATGATTAAAGCTTCCTATAAATTTATTTTCCTTACAAGCCTGGTTTTGTTTGTTTACTCCTGTGGCAACGACCCTGTTGAAAAACCGGAAGAAATTCTCTCCGAAGAAGAAGTTACAAAACCTTCCGTAGGCGAAAGTAAATTCAATGCTGAAAACGTTTTTAACTCTCTGCCCGACCGACAAATTATTTTGCGCCTAATAGACGATAACAAACTCGAATACAATCCTGATTTCTTAAACGACCCAAACGCAGTTGGCAAGTATTCCACCGAATTTTATAAAGCCATTAATCTGGGCATTTATGGTTCCGATTTAAGCATTTCAAGCTCCTTTGATCAAACACAGGAAAGTATGATATTTCTTAAGTGCGTGAACATTCTTGCAGGTAATTTAGGCGTAAACTCTGCATTCGACCAAAAAATGTTTGAGCGCATAGAAACCAATAAAAACAATAAAGACTCGGTGCTTACCATTGTAACCGATGCGTTCAGAAAAGTAGATGAAATTCTTAAATACAACAACCGTCCGGCTACATCTGCCATTATTCTTTCGGGTTGCTGGATTGAAGGCCTTTACGTGTCATGCATGGTGGCCGAAAGCGTTGACAGCGAAGGAATAGTAAAAACGATTGTTAACCAAAAAGAATCACTCAACAACCTGATAGTAATGCTCGACGCAGTTAAGCTTGATGAAAGCGCTGAGTTTGTTCGCAAAGATTTAAAGGATCTTTATACCGCTTTTGAAGTTGCCGAAAAAACAACTGTTTATTCTAAAACCGCAGTTAAAGACATTTCACAAAAAATTAAGGCTTTGCGTGGCAAACTCACAGCCGTTGCCTCCTGATAATTTTAACCTTTTTTCAGGCTTAAAACACCACTTAATTAACAGTTTTATTTAATTTAGTATCAGGCATGAAAAAGAAAATCCTTACACTGTTATTTCTGGCGCTGTTTGCAAGAGCCTTTGCATCCTACATTCTTATTCCAATGGATGACACTCAGAAAAATCACCTCAAAGCCTATGGCCTGGCCTATTGGGCACTAAAAGGCGATTTGGAAATACACTGGCTGCTCAATTACCGCGGTGGAAGTTTCATCATTCCAAACGTAAAAGCGGTGCCGGCAGAATGTGTAATCCGGGGCATTAGCTACGAAACCATTTCCGATGCGCAAAAAAATTCCATCTTTTCCGACATTGCCAATCCCGAAGTAAATCAGGACGCCATTAAACTCGAAAAGGCACCGCGCATTGCTGTGTATTCACCCAAAGGCAAACAACCCTGGGACGATGCCGTTACTCTTGTGCTCAAGTATGCCGAAATACCCTATGATGTGGTTTACGACGAAGAACTTTTTTTAGACAAACTCAAAGACTACGACTGGCTGCACCTGCACCACGAAGACTTTACGGGCCAATACGGAAAATTTTATCAGGGCTTCCGCAATGCCGCCTGGTACAAAGCCGAAATGCAGGAAAACGAAAGCATGGCCAAAAAACTTGGCTTTAACAAAGTGTCGTTAATGAAACTTCACTCGGCAAAAAAAATAAAGGAATTTGTTTTTAACGGCGGTTTTTTATTTGCCATGTGCAGCGCCACCGATAGCTACGACATTGCTCTGGCGGCCGAAGGAATAGACATTTGCGCCCGCGAATACGATTACGACCCTGCCGACCCTGGTGCCAACGGTAAACTCGATTTTTCAAAAGAATTTGCCTTCGAAAAATACAAACTAAAAATGGACCCAATGGAATATGAGTATTCCACTATTGACACCTACCACACACGTCGCATGCAATATGGCATGAACCAAAAAACCGATGTGTTTAGCCTTTTCGATTTCTCGGCCAAGTGGGACCCCGTGCCCACCATGCTGTGTCAAAATCACACCAATACCATTGATGGTTTTTGGGGACAAACCGTGGCTTTTAATAAAGAATACATTAAAAAAAATGTGCTCATTTTGGGCGAAGCCAAAGCCTTTAACGAAGCGCGTTACATACACGGCGATTTTGGCAAAGGCACCTGGACCTATTATGCCGGCCACGACCCCGAAGATTATGAGCACCGTGTGGAAGAGCCGCCAACCGATTTAACCCTGCACCCCAACTCGCCGGGCTACCGCTTAATTTTAAACAACATCCTGTTTCCGGCTGCCAAAAAAAAGAAACAAAAAACCTAAGCTGTTGCCTAATAACAATTGCTTTTTGAGCATTAACCTAATTTAATCTTGATTCTTAATGACCCGAGATTTGACAATTAAACTTGCCAATAAGCAATAACCCATAAAAAACACAACCAAAGCATATTAAGAAAAAAGATAAATTAGTAGCATGAACTTTATTTTAAAAATAATAATATCGGCTGTAGCGGTTTTTATTATAGCCAGTTATTTACCCGGTGTTACGGTAGATGATTATGTGGCCGCACTAAAAGTAGCCGTGGTTTTGGCATTTTTAAATGCCATAGTTAAACCAATTCTTACAGTGTTAACTATCCCTATAACCATTTTTACACTTGGATTTTTTCTATTGGCCATCAATGCCTTTATGATAATTTTTGCCGAAAAACTTGTTCAGGGATTTCATGTAAAAGATTTTTGGTGGGCACTTTTGTTTAGCCTGATACTGTCCATACTCACAGGCATACTCAATGCACTGTTTGGTGTAAACAAAAAGAGTGAAGATTAATCGGACACTAAAACCTATTGCTCAAACTTGGTATATCCGGCAGGAATTTCGAAAGTTGCGTCTTTTGGTGCCGTTTTACTGATGGAGACAACTTCCAGCTTGGTTAACAATTTTCCATCGCTTACTTGTCGCTCTTCGCTCATCATAGGCATTTGGCCTGCATTAAGGCCTTTTATCTGTCCAAAATAAATACTTTGTTTGTCCTTGCGGTTCCATAATTTAATTAATGGAATAAAAAACTCAAAGCGTTCGTCGGCAATCCAATAGGTTATCACTGTGTTTTCTTCGGTGTTCTTAACAGTGTACTCCAAACACTTAACACCGGCAATCTTTTTTGTAGCCGTGCCTTTGGTAACCACACACTGCCCTTTAATTACCTGAGGCGTTTCGCTTTTTTGCTTGCCCCATAATTTGCGTTTAGGATTTAAAAATTTAATTTCGCCGGCAGCCAAATCAAACAAAAAACTCCCTTCAACATTATTTCCCTTTTTAGAATACTGATCTAATTTTACCTGTTTGTTTTTTACCCAATAAACATTGCTGGTGGTATCTTTTTGAGTAGCGTATTTAAAGTCAATGCTTCCGTTAAAAGACTGCCCAAATATAGACGAAAGGCAAAAAAATAACGACAAAAAGATGAAGAC
>JADLED010000214.1 GCA_020846335.1 Bacteroidia bacterium | reverse complement strand
TGCCAGAAAAATAAGATGCGGTGAGGCTGGCTGCCCATAAAACGGCTGCCATAAACAATATCCGCCATGCCGTTTAAAATTGGCTTTAACAACAAATTGTATTCTTCGGGGTCGTATTCCAAATCGGCATCCTGAATAACAATGTAATCGCCGGTAGCCTCTTTAATGCCGGTGTGCAAAGCGGCGCCCTTGCCTTTGTTTACCTCGTGTTTGCGGTATTGAATATTAAGGGCCTTATTATCGTTGCTGTATTTTAAAATGGCTTCTTCGGTATTGTCTTTCGAGCAATCATTCACAATAATGATTTCCTTTTCCACACCACCTAAAAGCTGTACCTGTTTAATTTTGTCTAAAATCAGGTGAATGGTTCGCCCCTCGTTATATGCCGGTATTACTATAGAAAGTTTCATTTATCTTAATTGACAAGGTATTAAATACAACACTTTTTTACAACGCCATTTTTACTTTTTTAGTGTGCCTGTTTTGTGTTTTTGCGCCTTGCGAAGATAGAGTAAAATTCGAAAACACCCAGTTTTGAAGCTAAAAGTCATTTAATTCCCGGCAATGGCAAAGACCAATTCTACAACACGTTATTGGCCTGTTCCTTTATTTTTTCGAGTTCGTCTTTCATTAGCACCACCAGTTTTTGCATGGGCGCATCGTTGGCTTTTGAACCAATGGTGTTTATTTCGCGGCCAATTTCCTGACTAATAAAGTTAAGTTTACGTCCCGGCGAGGCTTCCTTACAGGTTTCTAAAAAGTAGTCGAGGTGTGTTTTTAGGCGCACTTTTTCTTCGTTAATGTCCAGTTTTTCCACATAATAAATCAATTCCTGCTCAAAGCGGTTTTGATCCATTTTTTCGGTGCCAATTACTTCGGCAATGTTGTTTTTAATACGTTCCTTAATGGTATTAATGCGCAGCACATCCAGTTTTTTTATTTCTTCCAAACTGTTTTCGATTTTACCAAGGCGGTCTTCAAAGTCTTTTTGCAACGATTTTCCTTCGGTATCTCTGAAACCATTCAACTGAACTATGGCCTCGTTCACACAGGCTTTAATTTGTTTCCATTCGTTTTCGTCGGTTTCCTTGCGTTCGTTTTTTAATACATCGGGCAGTTTCAATAATTGCGAGATGCCATCGTTAAGCGGCTCGCCAAGTTCGGCGGCCAGTTTTTTTAATTGAGCATGATAGGCTTTGGCCAGTTCGGTGTTAATTTCAACGGGTGTTTCGGCTTTTTTTGATTCTATGTAAACACTTAAATCAATTTTGCCACGTTCGAGTTGTTTCGAAAGTTCGTTGCGGAGTTCCAATTCGTAGTTTCGCAGCGACGATGAAATGCGCAGGTTAATATCGGCACCCTTGCTGTTAAGCGAACGAATTTCCACGTTAATGGTTTTGTCTTCCATTTCCAGCGTGGCCTTTCCAAAGCCTGTCATTGATTTAATCATGATTCGATTTTTTTAGTTTTTTTATTTACCAGATACAAGCCTAAAATTATTAATATTCCCGAAAAAACCTTTGTTGGTGTCAGGGCATCTTTACCCAACATAATGGCAATTAATGAGGCTAAAAAGGGTTGAAGGTAAATGTAGGCGCTAACTGTATTGGCACTCAGGGTTTCCAATCCATAAATATTCAGCAGATAAGCAAAAAATGTGGTGGCAATTATTACAAAACCTATGGCATAAAAGGCCTGAGGTGTAAAAGCACTCCAGTTGGTATCGGAGGCAAAATTAATGCCAATGGGTAGTATGTAAATGCTACCGAACAAAAACATCCAGCGCATGGCCGTTACGGTGTTGTATTTTTGCATAATGGGTTTCACCATCACTATAAAAATGGCCCACGATGCTGAGTTAATCAGGGTCATCACATCGCCCACAATGGTATCGCTGCCCACTTCAAAGTTTCCTTTGTAACGCAAAATAAGAATGGCACCGGTAATGGCCATGGCCAGTCCGCTTAATTTGGTAAGTGTAATGCGCTCTTTTAATAAAAACAGGGTAAAAATAAATACCATGATGGGATTGGAAATCATGATAATGGAAGAGTTGATGGGCGTGGTAATACTGAGGCCGTAGATAAAAAAAATCTGATTAATTACCACACCAAACAGCGCCAACCAGGCCATGCGGATGAGGTCTTTTTTTTCGACAGTTTGTGTTTTTACAAACAGCGATAACATCCAGAACAAAATACCCGCGCCAATAATTCGGTAAAAAACAATGCTCATAGGGCCCATAAATTCAGGCATTAATCCTTTGGCAATGGAGTAGTTGAGGGCGTAAATTACCTGTGCCGCAAACAGCGCTATATGTCCTTTAAAAGCTTTGGTCAAAGCGCTGCAAAGATGCTCATTTTTTTGTAGTTTAATGCCTTAAATAATTTTTAATGGTGTTTACCGACCAATTGGGCAATAAAATTGAATTGAAACAAAAGCCACGTCGCATTGTTTCGCTGGTGCCCTCACAATCGGAATTTTTATGGGACATTGGCCTGTGCAGCGAATTGGTTGGCATTTCAAAATTTTGCATCCATCCTGATAAGATGTTTCAAAGTGTTGAAAGAGTAGGAGGTACCAAAGAATTAAACATCGAAAAAATTCGTGCACTTAAACCCGATTTAATTATTGGTAATAAAGAAGAGAATCAAAAAGAACAAATAGAAATCCTTCAAAAAGAATTTAATGTGTGGATGAGCGACATTTACACCTTTGACGATGCTTTTGAAATGATGCGCCGGATTGGAGAGATAACCGAAAAAGACACCGAGGTTAAAACACTGCTCAACCAATTAAATAACACACTTCCAAAAATTAAAAACACTTTTGCAAACGTGAGTGTGGCCTATTTTATTTGGAACAAACCCTACATGTTTGCAGCCGGAAACACCTTTATTAATTTTTTGCTGGAATACCTGGGCTTTAAAAATGTACTTGGTGGCAGCGCGCGTTATCCTGAATTGAGTGAGGAACAACTAAGAAACCTTCAGCCCGATTATTGTTTTTTGTCGAGTGAGCCATTTCCATTTAAAGAAAAACAAGTCGAAGAGATTCAAAAAATAGTGCCACAATCAAGAATTATTTTGGTGGACGGCGAACTGTTTAGCTGGTATGGTTCGCGCCTATTGCAGTTGCCGGCGTATGTGGAAGAACTAAAAAGTAAATTAAAATCACCTTGAAACTTAGCTACAAAACATACTCCTTAAAATTTAAGCACCCCTTTGGAGTGTCGGGCAACACACGCACCGAAACGCCAACTGTGTTTGTGAGGCTGGAAGAAAATGGTGTGTATGGTTATGGCGAAGCCTGTCTGCCTGCTTATTTAGGTGAAAGCACAGAGGCCACCCTCGCTTTTTTAGAAAAGGCAAAATCCTTGCTGGAAGAGTTTGATTGCCGACAATTGGTGGATGCTTTTCTTTTTAAAGTAGATGCGATTGCACCCGGTCACAATGCTGCCAAAGCCGCCATAGACATTACTCTTAACGACCTGTGCGCCAAACTGGCCGGTAAAAGTTTTTGCGAATGGAAGGGCATTGAACAAGGAACGGAAATGCCCACTTCATTTACCATTGGCATCGACAGCGAAGAAAAAATTATTCAGAAGTTAAAGGAATCAGAGGGTTTTGAGGTGTTGAAAATAAAAGCGGGCACCGCGGATGATAAAAAACTGATTTCGTTGATTCGCAACATAACCGATAAACCGCTGTATGTGGATGTGAACCAGGGATGGCGCGATAAAGAATACGTGGTGAAAATGACAGACTGGATGAGCACACAAAATGTAATTCTTCTGGAACAACCCATGCCAAAGGAAATGAAAGAAGACATGCGTTGGGTAACAGAACGCAGCGCTATTTTAACCGTGGCCGACGAAAGTGTGAAACGCCTGAGCGATTTGGAGCAATTAGAAGGAGCTTTTAAAGGCATTAACATTAAACTGATGAAATGCACCGGCTTAAACGAAGCCATTAAAATGATTGATTACTGCAAAAAACACAATTTAAAAATTCTATTGGGCTGCATGGCCGAAAGTTCCTGCGGTACCACGGCCATGGCGCAATTAATGGCTTATGCCGATTATGTGGATTTGGATGCCCCGCAGCTTTATCTCAACGACCCGTTTAAAGGGGTGCAGTATCAAAATGGTAAAATAAGTGTTCAAAAAAGCCTTGGAATTGGTGCGGAGCCGAACCAGGAGTTATCTTTTTAATTCCTCCAGGGTTTTAGCAATCACGTCCTTTACTCTTCCCATCTCCTTGAGCACTTCTTCGTCTTTAAAACGAATTACTTTAAAACCTGCAGCTTCCAAATTTTGTTGTCGAATTATGTCGTTTTTAATTACTTCCTCCAAAAGATGGGTATAGCCATCAACTTCAATTATTAACTTAAATTCCTTGCACATAAAATCGGCTATGTAATTAAGCACAGGGCGTTGCCGGTTAAATGTATAACCTGTAAGTTTCGCTTTTAAAGCATATTTCCACAAACAGGCTTCGGCTTTTGTCATCTTTTTTCTGTTTTGGTTTGCAAATTTTCGGAGATTTTTGTTGTAGAAATTGTAATGGTTTTGTTCCATGGTTCCAGAAGTAATTAGGGAAAGTAAATTTCCGGGTAGTTTATTATCAATTTTATGAAGTAACAAATTTAAATAAATAAAAATTTGGGCACACAGTTTCCCCCTCTCTGAGGGGGGTAGGGGGGAGGAGTAAACCAACAGCCAGGTCTGGTTTTGGTTTATTCCTCCCCCACCTTTCAGGCACCCCATCGGGGAGGGGGATATGCTGTTAGTGTTAATAAAATCAACTGATAAATCCCCTTTAATTACTCCGAGCAAAATCCCCAAATTATTCTATTTTTGTAACGCTTAAAATTATGGTATTCAGCAGCATCACATTTCTGGTATATTTTCTGCCCCTGTTTTTGCTGCTCTATCATTTGGCACCCAACAAATACAAAAACGCCCTTATTCTTATTGCCAGCATTTATTTTTACAGTTGGGGCGGACCCAAATTTGTATTTGTTATTTTAGGCACTACTTTTCTCGATTACTTTTTGGTAAATGCCATGCACAACCAAAAAACACAAAAGGCAAAAACCAAATTTTTAATTGTATCGCTGTGCCTTAATCTGGGACTGCTCTTTTATTTTAAATACTGCAATTTTTTTATTGATAACATTAACGCTGCTTTGGGTGCCGACATAAAATGGCTAAAAGTGGCATTGCCCATTGGTATTTCGTTTTACACGTTTGAAAGCCTCACTTATGTGGTGGATGTTTACCGGGGCGTTCACAAACCGCTTAAAAACTTTTGGCATTATCAAACCTACATTTTATTGTTTCCAAAATTAATTGCCGGCCCCATTGTACGTTACCACGACATTGCCGACCAGATTACCAACCGCGAAAAAAATTACACACCCGATGTAAAATTAAGTGGTTTCTTAATTTTTTGCATGGGCCTGGCTAAAAAGGCCATCATTGCCAACACACTGGGCATGCAGGCCGATGCGGTTTTCAAACTTCCGGCCGAACAGTTGGACACCGCCGCTGCCTGGGTAGGAGCCTTGGCTTATACCTTCCAGATTTATTTTGATTTTAGTGGTTATAGCGACATGGCCATTGGCCTTGGAAAAATTATGGGCTTTAAGTTGCCTGAGAACTTCAACAATCCATACATATCCGGCAGCATTACCGAATTCTGGCGCAGGTGGCACATCACGCTGGGTTCGTGGATGAAGAATTACCTCTACATTCCGCTGGGAGGAAACAAAGAATCGAATACCAAATTGTACCGTAATTTAATTATCGTGTTTTTACTATCGGGTTTGTGGCACGGCGCCAGTTGGAATTTTGTGATGTGGGGTGCCTATCATGGTTTGTTTTTAGTATTGGAAAGATTGTTTTTAGGAAAGCTGTTTGAAAAACTCGGCAAATTTGTTTCGGTGCCAATTACATTTTTAATTGTGGTAACTGGTTGGGTATTGTTCCGTAACGAAGATTTATCCTATGCCACCAATGTAATTAAGCAAATGTATGCCTTCAATTTCAGCGATGGTAAATTTGCTTTGAACAACGATTTTATTTTTATGGCAGCTTTGGCACTATTAATTTCGTTTTTTGCCATCACCCACAAAACCATGCAATGGCAACAAAAATTCTACGGCGAACAATTTTCGGGTAATGGCCGCTGGTTGGCAGTTATTACGGGTGTGGTATTGTTTTATATTTCGTTGAGTTTTATTTCGGCACTCGATTTTAACCCCTTTATTTATTTCAGGTTTTAAATGGCAGTAAAGCAACGCACATATTCCATTCATCACATTGTAATACTCTTATGTATTTCGTGGCCTGCTATTCTTGCCTTTTTAAAATACTATCAACGCGACTCTAATGAAGATGTGGAATACAACAAACCAAAATTAACCGGTTTGGTTATCAGCGACGAAAAACCCGAACTCAGCAAAGAAAACTGGTTTTCGGGCACCTATCAAAGCAGCAGCGAAGATTATAACAACGATCACTGGTCCTTAAAAGAATGGATGGTGCGTTGGAACAATCAATTGTACTACAATGCCTTTAACCAGATAAGAGTAAACGGATTTGTAATTGGTAAACAGGATTACATTTTTAGCGAGAGTTACATTTACTCGGCCTTTGGCGATGATTTAATGGAAGAAGCCAAAGTAAAATCATTATTGGAAAAAGCCAAAGTGGTGCAGGACAGTTTAAAGAAAAAAGGAATTGATTTATTATTGGTTTATGCTCCCGGCAAAGGCCAACATTGTAAAGAGTTTGTAGAAGATAAATACGTGCATCCGGTAAAAAACACCAATCACATTTTATTTGTAAATAACAGCAAAGCTCTGGGTTTAAATTACCTGGATTTGTATAATTATTTTGATTTAATCAAACCAATTTCGCCTTACCCATTGTTCCCAAAATTTGGTCACCACTGGAGTTATTACGGTGCTTGTTTGGCCTCCGACACATTGATTAAACACATCGAGAAATTAACCGGAAAAGATTTGCCAAACATTAGCTGGAACAAAACCGATGTGGTGGATACCGCACGCAGCCGCGATGCCGACGTATTAAAGAGCATGAATCTGGCCAGCAATCCCGATCAAAAAATAAAACTGGCCTA
>JADLED010000213.1 GCA_020846335.1 Bacteroidia bacterium | reverse complement strand
CTGAAGAACCTGAATTCGAAATTCCGGTGGCAAAATTGCTGGCCGAACGCTATTCTAAACGTACCCAACACACCCACATTCAGGCAATAAAATCAGAATTGCCGTATAATCCCTTCGAATACGAACGCCATCACACCCGCGAAATTAGTAATCTGGGAGGACACAATGTGCCTCGGGTGCTGGCCGATTACAGCATGAAAACAGAAGTTACCGCGGCCAGTTTGTTTGGGGTGGGATACAATTATTCAGTACCAATGGATAAATGGAACCTCAGCGACATGGCCGTGGATTATTTATTTTTGGGCGACAATCAAATTAATTTTGAAATACCCGGCACACTGGGTTTGATTTATAACTCACAAACATGGTTAAACAACCAACATAAAAACAGAAGCTACCCGCTTTTTTGTGCCGATGAATATTTCAGGGCAGAACAGAAATCAGAACAATTAAATTTTGTAGCCGTAACATCCGAAGTACTCACACAGGAGTTTATTGAAAAAATAAAAAACGAGTCCACGGTTTGTCTGGTACTCGATTCCTTTAATGCCCACACCATGCCCGATTTGCGCCGCATGGCTATTGAATTAAAACAACAACAGTGTACCCTTCCTTTTATTATCAAATGCAATTATCATTCCCTTTCCGAATCGGAGTTTCAGCTTTATAGCAGCACCGATTTTGGGGGATTATTGCTCGATGGTTTTGGTGACGGTATTTGGATAAAACAAAAGGAATGTGTGAGCACACAAATAGCCAACTCCACTTCCTTTGGCATTTTGCAGGCCACCCGAACCCGCATTAGTAAAACCGAATACATCAGTTGCCCAAGTTGCGGGCGCACACTTTTTGATTTACAGGAAACCACACAAAAAATCCGTGAGCGTACCGACCATTTAAAAGGCATTAAAATTGGCATCATGGGTTGCATTGTTAATGGTCCCGGCGAAATGGCCGATGCCGATTATGGTTATGTTGGAACCGGCCCGGGAAAAATAAGCCTTTACAAGGGTAAGGAAGTGGTGAAGAAAAACGTAACCAGCGAAACTGCAGTGGACGAGCTAATTGGCCTGATCAGAGAAAATGGCGACTGGGTGGAAAAGGCTCAATAGTCGTCGCTCAAAAAGTCTGAACGCTTAGTGAATAGTGAAGCAAATACGACAAACAATCGTTCTAATTTACAGGAAATTTGTAAAAGTGATGGGGATTGCGGTGTACTAGAATTAAAAAAGCTAAAATAAAAAGAAAGTTGAAAATGATAAATTACGGATTTTGCGCCAGGGATGGAGCACGGCAAAGACCCAGTGGGCCTTTGAGCGAGCAGGTGAAGTTGCTGAGCTCCTTTATCCAACCGCAATTCGATGAAAACTCCGGGAGCGGTTGGATAAAGAGCGAAGGGCATAACGCCAGTGACGTTATGAGCCGGAAAGTGTGTGAGCGACAGCCCGCTCGGGCGCCCAAATAAATATACCGAGGATTTCAAAGCAATAAAAAATGACTTTTTGTAGGATGCCTATTTAAAACACCTTATAAATAACCGGCTTGCTCGGGCTGGCGTCGTTTTCGAAGGGTGCTATTTGTAAGTTAAGTAAGTAAGTGCCATCCTCCACTTCATTGCGCACATAAATAAATTCAGTAATTGTTTTTTGAAACTGAGTGTTTGCCGGATAATTCCAAAAAGCGTGGTGTGCTTCCAGTTTGCCACCATCCGATTCTTTGTCAATACTTGGCATGTCTATCAGCAAATGCTCCACACCCAGTTCGTTTAAAAAATCAATGGCTTCTTTTAAAATATAGGGCGGATTGGTGTTGCTGTAATTGGTATGCAGTTTGTTTGGGCCATTGCCTAGTGTGCGGATAATCACGGCTTCTGGCTTAAAGGCATCTTTGAGTAAATCCTGCACCTGTTTTTTTGTAATCACAAAATCACCGTTTTCCAATTCAACCGGCAACACAGTAATTAGTTCGGCAATAAACACAAAACGTTTTAAATGCTCATTCAGCGAAATAAATTCTTTGCTGATGTGACCAACACATTCGGTGTGTGTACCATTGCCATGCGGGTTAAACGAGATGTTGCGGAAGTTAACACTGCCACCACGGCTCACATCGCCCACCCAGTCGCCCATTACCACGGGTTCAAGTTTCATGGGCCCAACGTACCAGGCACTGGCCGTGTTCGCTGCGGTACTCAGGGGCATCGAAATATCGATGGGTGTAAACAAATCAACTTTGTATTCTTTTCCCCTGTGAAAAATGGTGGCTATCATAAAAATAATTTAAAAAACAATTAAGTAGTCACTTAAACTAAACAGCCACGCTGGCTTTAATGTGTGGATGTGGATCGTAATCCTCAAGGGTAAAATCCTCAAACTTAAAATCAAAAATGGAATTGACTTCAGGATTTATTTTCATTTTCGGTAGTTTTCTCAAGTCACGACTAAGTTGCAGGCGTGCCTGTTCCAGGTGATTGGAGTAGAGGTGGGCATCGCCTAGGGTATGCACAAATTCGCCGTACTTTAAACCACACACCTGTGCAACCATCATGGTTAGCAAGGCATAGGAGGCAATGTTAAAGGGCACACCTAAAAATATATCGGCACTGCGTTGATATAACTGGCAACTGAGTTTTCCGTTGGCTACATAAAACTGAAAGAATGCATGACAGGGCGGTAATTTCATTTGATTAATATCGGCCACGTTCCAGGCACTTACAATCAGGCGCCGTGAGTCCGGATTTTTTTTAATCATGTCAATAACCTGCGTAATCTGATCAATGTGTCCGCCGTCGGGTGTTGGCCAGTTGCGCCACTGGTAACCATACACAGGCCCAAGATTACCTTGTGCGTCCGCCCAATCGTCCCAAATGCTCACGCCATTATCTTTCAGGTATTTAATATTGGTATCGCCTTTTAAAAACCACAACAGTTCGTGAATAATGCTTTTGGTGTGCAGTTTTTTAGTGGTTAGCAGCGGAAATCCTTCTTCAAGATTAAAACGCATTTGGTAGCCAAACACACTGGTGGTGCCGGTTCCGGTGCGGTCGGTTTTGGTTACACCGTGGTTGAGCACATGCTGCATTAAGTCGTGGTATTGTTTCATAAAACGCCTCTGTTTTGTGAGAAAATTAAATCAGCTAAAAATAAAAAATCCCCGTGTATTGCTGCACGGGGATTTATTAAAAGTTATGCCTTAATTAACGTACCAGGTTAAAGTAATTTACAATTTCGCGCCGGCCTTCACCATTTAAACCAACTGCTCTTACTCGGTAAATGTAAGTACCGGTTTTTACAGGATTGCCTTTGTATTTGCCATCCCACCACTCTAAAATATCTTTGGTGCTAAAAATTACGTCGCCCCAGCGGTCAGTTACTTCAAAGGTAAAACCTTCCAGTTTTATGCCGCTGCCCTTCACACCAAACAAATCGTTCACACCATCATCGTTAGGTGTAAAAGTGTTGGGTATGTAAATTCTGAAATCATCGGTAATGCTAATGTATTTAACCACTGTGTCCGAACATTCCTTTTCGTTTTTAGAAATAAGCATCAGCGGATATTTCCCTATGAATTCATAAATCCTTACAGGGTAGTCGGCATTGCTTGTATCCGAACCGTTTGTTACCACAATAGAGGTATCTATAATAGTTGGTTTTCCACCCGAAAACGACCAGGTTTTATTAATTAATGGCCCGTTCACAGCCGATGAGGAAAAAACAATCTCGTCGGTGGTGGTTGGATTTTGTGGTTCCCAGCTAATTGAACTCACCGGCTTTGGAAACACTTCTATTGGGTAAGGCTGGGCAAATTCGCCACTGCAGCCATTAATACCTTTGGTATAAACGGTAAAGGAGTAGGTACCCGCACTTGGGAAATTCAGTGAAAACTTTCCATCTCTTTGTAAACGTTGCAGGCCGCCAAAATCGTAGGTGGTAATGGCAGATGGGCTGGTAAACTGAGGATTGAACTCAACAGTTAAAGGCACACAACCCGATGTTTTATCCAATATTAAAGTAGGCACCGGAGGTTGGTTTACATTAACACTAAAAGATTGGGCAATGGTGTAGTTAGGGCAGGCAATGTCGTGTGCAATAACGTTGTAAATAACAGAGCCAAGAGGCACCGCCACCTTTTTAGGTCCAATCGGATTTTCCAAATACACCGAAGGGTTCCAGATATAGGCATAGTTTTGACTTCCTCCGGTAACCCCTGCTTCAAGCACTGTGGTATCGCCCTTGCAAATTTCGCGGCTGTGCGGCACCAATGTAAACTGCACAGGTGTTAACACTTCAATAGTAGTGCTGGCCGAAGTGATACATGGCCCCAAAGAAACATTTAATGTGTATGTGCCTGAATTGTTTGGCTGAACCGATGGGAAATTAATATCCTTGCTGTTGGAACTGAATCCATTCGAACTGCTCCAGGTGTAAGAGGTGGCACCGGCCGGACCCAGCACTCCTAATGGCGTATTGTAACAGGCCTGCTGTCGGGGAATGAGTGAAAAACTTAATATGGGATTTACCGTAAGTTGCACCGTATTGGTGTTTAAACAGGTAATATTGCCTCCGCTGAAGGCTGCTGTAACTGTATAAATACCCGATGAATTTGGTGTAGGATAATAAACCGTGGCATTTGGTCCAGGGGCACTAAAACCGCCCGGCCCAACCCATGTGTAAGAGTTGGCGCCAATGGCACTGCATTGCAATTGGCCGTTGTTTGGCTGACACACCTGCGAAGGCGGAATAACCGTAACCGTATTTACCGGCACCACATTTAACTGTGTGGAGTTGGATGAGGCACAGGTAGCAGTGGAAGGACTTCCAAAACGTGCGGTTACATAATAGATGCCAGAACCATTGGTTTGAATATTTGGAATAATTGTGGAAGATGCTGTGGGACTAAAAGAGTTAGGGCCAAACCAATTGTAAGAGGTGGCACCGGCTGCCTGGGCACTAATGGAAATAGTGGCATTCTGACAAACACTCGAAGGCATATTAATTACCGGTTGATTCACTGTGATTACCGAAACGGTAACTACTGCGCTGGTGCTACAGGTAATAATGTTGTTGGTAAAAAGAGCCGTAACGGTATAATTTCCACCATTGGTGGGCCCTACCGGATTAATCGTAGGGTTGGAGATAGATGCGGCAAAAGCTTGAGGGCCATTCCAGGTCCAGCCCACAGCACCACCGGCAACTGCCGAAAAGCTCAACTTATCGCCCTGACAAAGATAACTACCTGGTGAAGCGGCTGCAGCCACAGGATTGGTTTGAACGACATTAACAAGGGTGGTGGCAGTGCGGGGACAACTTACAACTCCCCATGGCAATTCGGCGTAGGCCGTGTAAACACCGCTATCTGAAGCCTGTGGACAGGCAAGTAAACAATTAGGAGTATTGCAAAGAGCCTGATTGATTGGGCTGTACCACTGAAAGTTAACACCAAGATTTAAGGCCGATGTTAAATTTACCGCCGTACACTGACAAACGTTGCTGGTAGCATTGATGGCCAGAGGAGTAGAGGGGGCCACCGAAATGGTGGTGGTACCATAGGCTGTGCAGCTACCTATTGAGGTGATGGTGTAAACACCACTGCCACCGGTTGCAGGCAGGTTGGCTATGGTAATAATGTTGCTGGTATTGCCCAATTGATTGATGGGGCCGTTAAGATCGTAAGTAAAGCCACCAATTGGCGCGGTGAGTGTGGCCGTTTGCCCCGGGCAATAAAATATCTGGTTGGTAATGGTTAATGGAGCAGGTGGAACAATATTGAGGTTGAAAAACACCGTGGACGTAACTGCACCCGATTGGCCATTACCAGTACCGGAAAGTGTATAGGTAATGGAAGTGGCGGTCGGGATGGCACAACTAATTGTGAAACTGCCCACCGGACCTAAGGCACCCGAAGCCGGGTTGCCACCATTGGGCGATTGGAGAAAATAGTTAACGCCTCCAACATTGTTCCATTGTGGAGTGATCATAATGGTTTGATTGGGACAGGCTGTGTAAACCGGCGATACAATAATGGCCTGGGAATAAAGTTCAAATCCAAAAAAAGTGAGTGCAAAAACCAATACCTTTTTTAAAATACGCATATTGTTCTTTATTAAATTCAACCAACCGGCTTCCTGAAAAAACGGTTTTTGAGTTAAAGCATTAAATGTTAATTTGTTGAGTGCCATTATTCAAATGCTAAATATATAAAAAATTCTTAATATTTCAGACAAACACAAACGCTAATTATCAATAATATTTACCCCCACTTTGCCCTGCCTTTTTGCGTTACGACCGTCTCTTACAAAATTAAGCCAAACGGGGCCAATTTTGGTGTTTTTTAATAACCCGAATTCTGTATTTACTCACCCAAACTCCTGTTTTCTAATAATTTGAGGATTGGGTGAATGTCTTTTCTCTCCAAAAATCGTGTAAGCCTTCTCTTTTACGTAAATCTAAGAGAATTCAGATTTCTATTGCCTTAAGTTTTTTAAGCGATGTTTCGATAAAGGCAAACGTTGATGTTCCGTTGTTTTGAACAACTGTCGAGGACAATGAGTGAGTCCGCTATTTCCCAATCATTGAACACGCGTTGGCCTTCCCCAATAGCTTTTAAAAAAAGGACTATTTACCATAACGGTAATGACCAATAATGGTGTAGTTAAACAACACGTCTTCCAACTTGTTACCGCTACCAATGTTATGCGCTATAAGGTAAACGCTGCCGTCTGAGTTTTTAACATTGCTCACCATGCCAATGTGGGTAATGCCGCTCATGCTTTTGTGACCTTGCAAATTCCAGGTTACCAAATCGCCGGGCAGGTAGTCGCTGGCATTGTCTGATATTTTTAGTTCAGCATTTTTCCGTTTAAAAAAAGTCATCAGATTGGGCACTCTCCGGTGGTCGATGTTAGAATCGGGTGCCTTTAGTTTCCATAATTTTGGATAAGCTCCAAAATTCTTCACCATGTCTTCGTGCACTTCTTTTTGCAAATCAATGTTTAAGCCACGGTAGGCTCGTATTACCACATCTGTGCAAACCCCTGTGTTGGCGGGCACATCACCACCCGGATATTTAATTCGTACATAGGCCGGATCGTAACTCACTTCAATTTTTGTTTGCGCCACCGCTTGCGTAGCCAGTTTTTGAAAGAAGTCGCCGGAGGACTGAAATCCAAAAGCACTGCAAATAAAAAAAGTGAAAAAGTAAAAGCTTATTTTTTTCATTCTGTTAAAATTACCCATATTTGTAAATAATCACAAGAATTATTGCTTGTGATGCAATAAATTAGCCAACACAAAAACTGAAATAATGAAAGGAATTATTCTTGCCGGAGGCTCCGGAACCAGATTGCACCCGCTCACACTCGCCATGAGTAAACAAATGATGCCCATTTACGATAAACCCATGATTTATTACCCACTGTCGGTACTCATGATGGCCGGTATAAAAGACATTCTCATAATTTCAACCCCACACGATTTGCCGCATTTTGAACGCTTACTGGGCGATGGCTCAGGCATGGGTTGCAGTTTTACCTACGCCGTTCAGGAAGTACCCAATGGTTTGGCGCAGGCCTTTGTTATTGGCGAAAAATTTATTGGCAACGATAAAGTGGCCCTTATTTTAGGCGACAACATATTTTACGGCGTTGGCCTTGGCAGTGCCCTTAAAAAAATCAGCAATCCCGAAGGCGGCGTTGTGTTTGCCTACCATGTGAGCGACCCCGAGCGCTATGGTGTGGTGGAGTTTGATGAGCAAGACAATGTATTGTCGATTGAGGAAAAACCTAAAGAACCAAAATCAAATTACGCAGTTCCGGGCTTGTATTTTTACGATAACAACGTGGTGCAAATAGCCAAAAACCTAAAACCAAGTCCACGTGGCGAATACGAAATTACCGATGTGAACAAGGAATATTTGAAACAGGGAAAACTAAAGGTTTCTATTATGGACCGTGGCACCGCCTGGCTCGATACCGGCACCTTTCCATCGCTGATGCAGGCCGGACAATTTGTTCAGGTAATTGAAGAACGTCAGGGTTTAAAAATTGGTTGCATTGAAGAGGTGGCCTACAACATGGGCTTTATTAATAAAGAACAACTGATTAAAATAGCCCAACCGCTTACCAAAAGCGGCTATGGCAACTACCTGCTCGAACTGGCTAAAAACTCTTAACTGCACTTTAAAGTGAAAGAATATAACAGCTTCCTGCAATTATTTTTAAAACATCTGGATAATTACAAAGCCGGTATTTCGCATAAAAAGCCGAATGAACTGTATCAACCCTGCAACTACATGTTGTCGTTGGGAGGCAAGCGCATAAGGCCTTTGCTGGCTTTGGTGGCCTGTGATTTATTTGATAAAAAACCGGAACAGGCTTTAAACTCAGCCCTGGCTGTTGAGCTTTTCCACAATTTTTCGCTCATTCATGACGATATTCTTGACAATGCACCACTCCGCAGAAATAAGCCCACCGTGCACATTAAGTGGAACCACAATATTGCCATACTTAGTGGCGATGCCTTGTTGGTGGAATCCTCAAAAGTGTTGAACAATTATGCGCCTTCCGCCTTTAAAAAGTTAAGCGAACTTTTTCATGCCACTGCCACCGAAGTTTGCGAAGGACAGCAACAGGACATGAATTTTGAAACCGCCAAAAAGGTAACAACGGAACAATACATACACATGATTGAACTAAAAACCGCAGTGCTTTTGGGTTGCAGCCTTAAAATGGGTGCTATTTGTGCGGGTACAGGTAAGCGCAATCAGGACTTGTTGTACGATTTTGGAAAAAACCTTGGCATTGCTTTTCAATTGCTGGATGATTATCTGGATGCTTTTGCGGCAAGCGATTCTAACTTTGGCAAACAGGTGGGTGGCGATATTATTGCCAACAAAAAAACCTATTTGCTTTTAAAGTCCATTGAGTTGGCCAATGCCAAACAAAAAAGGGAGATAGAACAACTGTTATTACTCAAAGGAAAAAATGCTTCTAAAAAGGTAAATGCCTTTTTAAACTTATACAAACAACTGAGTACCGACCGGCTTTGTTACGAAGCTGCCGGTTTATATACCAATGCTGCCATAGCCTCTCTGCAAAAGGTAAAAGCTTCGGCCGAAAAAAAGAAGGTATTAATGGCCTTTGCACTCGAATTGATTAACCGTCAGGCATGATACGTTTTGAAGAATACCGTCACTGCATTCCGGTGCAAATAAGGTTTGTTGACATTGACCGTTTAAATCATGTAAACAACGCCTGTTACCTTAATTATTTTGAACTTGGCAGGGTAAGGTATTTCAACCAGATTCTTGGAGGCCTTATTAATTGGGAGTTAGAAGGCTTTATTTTGGCAAGGACTGAAATAGACCACATAATTCCTGTGTTGTTAAACGATGAGATTTATTGTTGCACCCGTGTTATTAAATTGGGCACTAAAAGCATCACCATTCAAAATTCTATTGTAAAGAAAACCGACGCGGGTTTGTTGCTCGAATGTGCCAAAGGCATTGGAGTTTTGGTGGCCATGGATTATAAAGGCAATAACAGTATTGAGCTTCCACCTAATTGGCGCCGGGCCATGAGTGAATTTGAGGGTTATTAAATTCTGAAAATTGTCTTATACCACCGGCCAAATGCCAAAGCGGGCAATGGCTGAGTTAGGGCCGAAAAAGGCAATGGCTCTGCGGTTGGCATCGGTTTCTGTCCAAAATGTATCGTGTTTTTTTGAGCCTGGTAAAAATTGCAGCAAGGCATTTGCAAGACTTGCTTTTTCAATGCGACTATATTCTATTGCACTGAGTTGTTGCGATTGCAGGTAGTGGCCGTATTCGTGTTGTGCGTAGGATGTTTTGGCGCCCTTTGGCAGGAAAATGGTTTTTTGGCGGTTATTGTACCAACCCCGGCCGGTGATGCTGGCCAAATGCGATACTTTAATTTTCACACCAGGAAACATATCCGCATCAATGTCCGGAAGGCCGTAAATAGAAGACTTAGGGGCAATCATTTAAATTAGAGTAGGCACAAGGTATTGTAAAACTGATTAGCTGTGTTTGCAGCTTTTATACCTTAACACCAATTACCAAAACGTCGTCAACCTGCTCCTGACCGCCTTGCCAGCTAAGCAGGGTTTGATCGAGTTTATCTTTTTGGCTGCCCGAATCGAGTTGTGCAATTTGAGCCAGTAATTTACGGAAGTTGCCCACCATAAATTTCTTACCGTTAGGGCCTCCAAACTGATCGGCATAACCGTCGCTGAAAATAAATATCTGGTCGCCTTTTAGCAATTGAATGGTATGATTATCGAAATTGGTTTTTTCGCCAATAAACGAACCAATCGGGAATTTGTTGGCCTGGTATAAAATAAGTTCGCCATTGCGGATTAAACACATTGGGTTAAAGGCGGCAGCGTATTGCAGTTCGAGTGTTTCGTAATTAATGGCACAAAGCGTCATGTCCATGCCATCTTTGGCCTGTTTGCCACTGTCGTCGGCCTTCAGGGTACTCACAATGCCTTCGCGCAGGGCGTCTAATATATCGGCAGGGCGGGTGGCGTTGGTGTTGTTAAGAATGTCTTTTAAAATATTATAACCCACCAAACTCATAAATGCACCCGGCACACCATGGCCAGTACAATCCACGGCTGCAAAATAAACCAGCTTGTCTTTTTTCTCAATCCAGTAAAAGTCGCCGCTAACAATGTCTTTTGGTTTAAAGAGAATGAACGAATCGGGTAATAGTTTTTTTACGGTGCTGTTGCTTGGTAAAATGGCATCCTGAATTCGTTTGGCGTAGTGGATACTATCGGTTACCTGTTTGTAAAGAATTTCTAACTCCTCGTTTTTACTTTCGATTTCTGATTTTTGACGAACAACTTCTTCGGTGCGCTCAATTACTTTTTGTTCGAGTACCCTTTCGTTTTCGGCCAAATCGTCACGCATTTTTAAGAGTGCCTGACCCAAGGAATCGTCTTTACTGAGTGGGGTGTAAGAGGCTTCGAAATTACCGGCACCGGTTTGTTTGGCAAAATCGGTGGTATGCTGCATGGATCGAATGAGGTCGTTGAGGGCATTGCCCATTTCACCGATTTCGTCGCGGCTGGCACTTACGCGTTCGGTAGGCAAAATACCCAGACCCATTGAAAGGAGCATTTTTTTAAGCACCTGAATGGGTTTGGTAATGGAGCGGGTGGTAAGTATTCCGATAACAATTCCACCAATTACGAGGGCAAAGCCCAACAATTCCACAAAGTTTTTTAAGAAGTCGAGGGAGTTAAACATCTCCTCTTTTACTTCTTCGGCAAATTTTTGTTTGTGTAAAATAAGGCTGTTGAGGTTGCGGTAAATAGTACGAATGCTTATTTCGGAATCGTCGTAAGGCAAGCGCGCCATGAATTTAATGTTGGGGTCGTCGTAGGCCTCGGCGGTACTTAACTGGCCCATGATTTCGCTTTCGTATACCTTAAAGAGGGTTTCGATGCGGTTAAAAATAACTTTTAATTGTTCTTTTTCATCGTTGGTCCAAAGTTTTGCAAACTCGTTGAGGATGGCTTTCTTTTTTGGATACTCTGAATTGATGATTGATCTTATTTCCTCCCTAAATTCAATATCATTAAAGCTTGAATTATAAAACCATTTAGAAATATCGGTGTGCGAGCGTTGCAATAATAAATTGAGCTCTTTTAATTCTGCCACACTTGGTGTTACCTGACCTACCACGGTTTCGGTGCGTTTTTTACTGTCGGTAATGGTCATTACAGTGGCAAAAAAAGCCACCATGGTTAACAAAATAAAAATGGCAAAACCCAGTCCAATTCTTCTTCCTATTGTAAATCTGAAACTCATTTTTTGCCTCCTTCTTTTTTAGGCTCGGTTTCAAACTTAACTCCCCGTTCTATGCACTTTTGTTTAAACTCGTCAGATTTAGGAATGTCCATCAACATGCGGTAAACATAAAAGAGGCATTCCATTGCTTTAACATTATTGTTGTCTTTGTTGTAAACTTTAATTACAAATGATTCGGCCTGTTTGGCCAGTTTAATCATGTTTTCCTGAACAATATCAATTTGGTCGAACTCGAGGCCAAACTCCAGTGTTTTGCTGAGGTAGGCAGCCTGGTTATAGTACATCAAACCCATGTTGATATTGGCGCCCGGATTTTCGGGTTGCAAATCAAGAACTTTTAAAAGCGCCACTTTGGCAATTTCGCCGGCAGCGGTGTTGTTGTTATCGTTAATAAAGATATCGGAGTAAACACTTCCAACGGCAAGGTAATATTGAATGTCGTTGTTATCGAAGTTGGCCTTTGGTTCAAACAACAGATGTATCTCTTTATACTTGTTGTAGGCAATAAGGCTCCGTTCGTAGTTAATGGAGTCCTGTAGTAATTTAGTACAAAGGTTGTAATAGCTGGCTGATATGTTTTTGAGTAGTTTTTTGTTGCTTGATTCGCCGAGTGAGTCTGGTTTAAGTTTATTTGAAACGAGGATGGATGAAACAATAGAGTCGCGGAGAGGTGAGTGTAGTTTAAGTTTATCAGTTTTTCTGTAAAGTTCATAATAGATGTAGCCACGCAAGGTCCAGCAGTTAAAATCACTTTGGGTTTGTGGGTGCACAATAACGCTATCAATAATTTTTAATGCCAACTCGGGATTTGTTTTATATAATTCCGATGCACGGCGGTACGCATCTTCCTGGGCAAGCAAGCTTGCACTCACAAGCAGCAATATGCCCGGAAGAAAGTTTTTAAATATTTGGCGCAACTTGCACATGTTTTACATCATTTAATTTAATCAATATTTACTGTGGCCATGGCTTTAAAACCCTCGTTTGTTTTAAGACCGGCTTTAACAGCGGCATTTTTACTGTATTCGAATTTTAATTTACTATCAATGTATATGAAATTTATGCTGGCTCCCGATTTGCAGGCACCACCGGCTTCGGCCACAATCAGAGCGCCTTTGTTTTTATTTTTTTGAGCTGCATCTGTTACTGTTTTAATATCGCGGTCGGGTGTAATGTAAATGATGCTGGAGGCAATGCCCGATTCGTAGTTGAGGGTGTTTTTAACTTCAATGTCCTGATTACCCACTTTTTTGGTACTGGCCAAACCCTTTAATTCGCTGATAAGGTCGTCGTTTTTACCCACTACATAGATTACGAAATTGCCCTCTTTCTTTTTGTCGGGCCATTCAAAGTAACGGGTAAACCCGTAAATAAAAACGGCTTTAAATTTAGCGTTGGTGTTGTAGCTGGATGGCTGCTGAAACCTCAATGAGATAAAGCAAAACAACACTAATAAATATTTGAATTTGGATGTCAGTTTATAAATGAATCTTACAAAGATAATATTTGATTTGATTATGCAAATTTAATCCTGTTTATTTTATTAATTTAGCCTTTAAATCAGCCTTTTTTTTGCTTTACAACCAGAAATACAATAACCATTCCGATAATGAACTCATTAACATTTTTTTAGAGGAAGATGACAATACGGTGGTGGGTGTATTGTACGAAAGGTATGGGCATTTGGTGTTGGGTTTGTGTATTAAATACCTGCAAAACCGCGACGAGGCAAAGGATGCGAGTATTCAGATATTCAGCAACCTGTTAAGTGATTTAAAGAAATACAAAATCGAATTTTTTAAAAGCTGGCTGTATGTTTATAGCAAAAATTACTGCCTCATGCAATTGCGTAAGCGCCAAAGTCAACTTCGAAAAGAACTTGAGTTAAGGGAAAATCCTGATTTGTTTATGGATTCGGAAGATCCGGAGCATCTACATGAAAAGGAAAAACAAATAGCCCTGCTGGCTAAAGCAATGGAACTTTTAAACAACGAACAAAAAAAATGCGTGAGCCTGTTTTACCTCAACAACAAGTCGTATAACGAAATTGTTGAAATTACAGGCTATTCGGCCAACGAAGTGAAAAGCTACATACAAAACGGAAAAAGAAACCTGAAAATTAAAATGGAAGTATTACTGAATGAGCAAGGCACAAAATAACCATCAAAACAGCAGGTTAAAGCAACTGCTTTCGGAAGCTGACAAGGCCGGAGCCGATGACTTTGAGCGCGAGGCCCTCGAAGGTTTTGCAAGTTTGCAGAACGAGGAGGAAGCCCTGCAATTAAAGGCCGAACTGGATGCCGAAATAGGCCCTGCTGTGTTTGCCGCTACTAAAAAACAAAACAAAGCTGCTTATTGGATGGCCGCCGCCGCATTGATTGTGATGGTGGGTTTTACCATTTATTTTATTCAGAAAGACCCATTGGTGGCACCACAAAAACTGGCAGAACACAAAGTGGAACCGCCACCAACAGAAGTAACTGTTAATTCATCAAATGTTGAACCCGATTTGCCAGCAGTGCCGCCCCAGGAAAAAGCAAAAGCGCTAAAACAGCAAAGCCTGCCAACAACAGCAAAGGATAACGACCAGAAACCGGCAAAAGAGATGAGTGAGCCTGTGCTGCTAAATGAAGAGAATGCCGAAAGTAAAAAGGAGGAAGTGGTAAGTGTGACAAGCACTTTTGACGGAGCTTCTGCTGCCCCGCCACGGGTAAACACCGCAGAGGCGGATAAAGCTGGCTCATCCGACAACTTCAAGCGCCTTGAAGCTGAGATTAAAAATTCTGGTAAGACTCAGGAAGTAGAAGCTGCCAATGCACCCGCGTCCGAGGCCAAACAAAAAATGGCCAAGGCAAATGTTGAAAGGGAGGCTTTAGCCAAAACTCCTCAAACAGTCAGCGTGCCAACATCTATGGCGTGTGATTACCTGGGTGGGATGGCTGCATTTAAAAAAGATGCGGATAAAGTATTAAAACCACTTGATTTAAAAGCTTTGAAACTGAAGGGCAGCATTGTGCTTTGGCCTAACAAGCAGGTGATGAATGTGACACTGACTGAAAAAGGAGATCTTAGTAAACGCGATTCTAAAAAAGTGATGGAAGCATTTAAAACGCTCAGTGCTTTCGAGTTGCCGAACACAGGAAGTGCCGATTTTTATTATTATAATTTTGAGTACAGTAACTAATTCTATTTTGTAAGCTCCTTAAATACGTCTTCCATTTTTTGTTCGTCTTTGCTCAGGGTAAGTACGCCAAGGTTGTGGCTTACGGCAAAATTAAAAATTTCCTTACGCACATCGTGAGTGGAAGTGGACTGCAACTGCCAGGTGTTTTTACCAATTTCTTTTACCTGTTCAATTTCAGGAATGCTTTGTAAAAGTTTTGCCTCTACTGCTTTATCAAATTCAACGGTAATAATTTGAGTGGTTTTGCTGTTGCGCAGGTTTTTGGTTTCGTCGTTGGCTACTATGTTGCCTTTGTTAATAATGATTACCCGGTCGCAAATGGCTTCTACTTCCTGCATAATGTGTGTGCTTAGCAACACGGTTTTTTGTTTGCCCAGCGATTTTATCAGTGCACGAATTTCTTCGAGTTGATTAGGGTCGAGGCCGGTGGTGGGTTCGTCCATTATCAGAACTTTGGGGTCGTGTATCATAGCTTGCGCGAGGCCCACGCGTTGTCGGTAGCCTTTACTGAGGGCACCAATTTTTTTATTTTGTTCCACCTGCAAACCGGTCATGGCTATCATTTCGGCCACACGCGATTTGGTGTTTTTTATTCTGTAAATGCCTGCTGTAAATTCCAAAAACTCTTTCACATACATGTCGAGGTAAAGCGGATTGTGTTCGGGCAGGTAACCTATTTGCCTTCTCACTTCAAGACTTTGCGTGGCAATATCAAAACCACACACTTTGGCGTTGCCTGTGCTTGGTGGAATGTAGCAGGTTAAAATTTTCATCATGGTGCTTTTACCCGCGCCATTTGGACCTAAAAAGCCAACAATTTCGCCACCAGCCGCTGCAAACGATACATTGTCGAGTGCTTTTTGACTGCCATAAATTTTGGTGATGTTATTTACTTCTATGGACATTGTTTTTGTTTTAATTTTTATCCTAATCCCTCAACTCTCAACTTTGAACTTTAAACTTTAAACTTTAAACTCTCAACTCTCAACTTTCCCAAACACATTGGTTTCCACCCAGCCTTTGCCCCAGTTATCGAGTTCTTCGGCGGTCCACAATTCGGGATAAAACACACGTTTTTGAAATCTTGGCGGGAGGTATTTTTGCCAATTGGTTCCACCGGTGGCGGCCACATCGCCTTCGTTTTGTTGCAGGTACCTCACGGCACTTTTGTAATGCACCAGCGGCCAGTTAATGTTTACGTTAATGTCGAGCACTTTAAGGGCGTTAATCACCCGTTTGTCTACTTGCGCTTCTTTTGGCAGCGATAAATATTTTTGCCAGATGTTGCGGTTGCTGTATTCGTTGGCAAGTGCAATAAAGCGTTTGGAATATTTTTTCTCAAATTGATTGAGTGTGAGTGTTTTTTTTCCGGTGGCCAGTTCGGTAGCTCCTTTATTCCAGTAAATGTTTTTAAACAGTTCGTTGATTGGCGCGTTTTTACCTTTGTAATTATCGCGCACATCTTTGTCCACCAGATTAATAAAATCGGTGCAGCTTATTTCAATCATGCGGTACTGGGCACTTTGAAATCCGCTGGCAGGCAGCAGGGCCATGCGGTAACGGAGAAACTGTTCTTTTTCCATGCCGTTAATCATAATTTCAAACGACTTGGTAAGGGCTTCAAAATAGCGGTTAACGCGGGTTACACGTTCGGCAAAATACACCGGGTCGAGTTGGTCTTTCCAGCCCTCGTCTTTTCCGCTGGCCGAAATTAATTTTCCATTATAGGCAATTTGTTCGAGTTCGTGTAAGGCCAGTTTAAAATACAATTCGGTTATCTGATGGTACATAATAAAAATGAGTTCATCGGGATAATCGGTTTTTGGTTTTTGAAGGGTGAGCAAGGTGTCCACTTCCACATAATCCCAATAGGTAAGGTAGTTAGAAAGTAACAGACCATCGAGGTAACTGTTAATGTCCTGACCCATTTGGGCATACTTGTCTTCGAGCAGTTTAATTTTTTCGGTGATTGTTTTTTCCATCGTTTTAAAAGTACAAATTTTTACCTGTTAATGCCTCGTTTGTCGAGGGCTTTTCTGTATTGGTTACGGTATTTTTGGTGTTGCTCATAGGTGGCCGAAAAATCGGAGTAACCGTTGAGCTGAGGTTTGGCGCAAAAAAAGATGTAGTTGTGGCGGGTGTAATTGAGGGTGGCATCAATGGCCTGTGTGCTTACCAAACAAATGGGGCCGGGAGGCAAACCCTTGTAGCGGTAAGTGTTGTAGGGCGAATCAATTTCCTTATCCACATCCAATACACGGCGCACTTCAAAATTACCATTGGCAAATTTCAGGGTTGGGTCGGCCTGTAGCGGCATGTCTTTATTTAAGCGGTTAATGTAAACGCCTGCAATTTTTTCCTGTTCCGATTCTATGATGCTTTCGCTTTGCACAATGGAAGCAAGTGAGATTACCTGAGGCACCGTGTAGCCCAATTGTTTGGCTTTGTTTTTTCGACTTTTATTCCACACCGAATGGTAAACCTCGCTCATGTTATTAAAAAATTCTTCGGGACTCACGGCCCAGCTCACTTCAAACACGCCGGGCACAATGGCTCCAAAGCAGTTATCGGGGTTTAAACCAAAAAGGGTGTCGAGTTTTTGTTCGTCGGTAATAATGTCTTCAATGTCTGATTCAGAGAGTTCGAGTTTATCGGCGGTGTATTCCACAAACTCTTCCATCGTGCGTATTTGCGAATTGAAACTGAGTTTTACTTTTTCCTGTTTGTTATATCTAATCAGGTTAATTATTTGCCGCATGGTCATGCCATTGTTTATTCGGAATTTGCCGGCATGAATGTTTTCGTCGAGTTTCATTTTTTTAGCCAACCACTCAAATGCCTTTGGGTCTTCGATAATGTTTTCTGAATTTATATCACTGAGCACATCCTCAAACGAGTCGTTCCTTTCAATATAAATGTAGGTGTAATTTTTATCCTTTAGTTTCACTGCACCGGCTATAAAGCGCTGATAGAGGTAAAAGCCGCCAAATCCCAAAATCAAAATAAACAGCCAGGATAAATATGTTTTGCCTTTTTTCTTTGCCATTAACTTGTTGCCAGTTGTTTTAGTATCATGTTTGCTCTTTCGTTAGCGGGATTCTTTTTTAGCACCCTTTGCAGGTAGTCTTTCCCTTTTTTTATGTCTCTATTAAAAATGTAATAAGCCGCCAAATTTAGCAAAAGTGCTTCATTATCAGGGTCAAGTTTTTCACCAGTTTGATAAAGCCGCAGGGCTTCGGCACTTTGGCCATCGGTAAGGTACAGGTAACCAAGATTGGAGTAAGCCGAAACAAATTCGGGATTTTCCTTTATCAGAAATTCAAATTCCTTGCGGGCCTCGTTTTTATTGCCGGTTGCAGCCAATGTTGTGCCCAGCTTGTTTCTAAAATCGGGATGAAATGGTGCCAGCTTCACCGCTTGCTTAAACCAAGCCAGTGCATTTTGTGGCTTGCCCAGATAATAAAAGGCTTCGCCCACACGGTAACAGGCCCAGGCATCATCGTTTTGGTAACTGCTTTTTGTAAACATCTGTGTGAGCACTTTTTGTGAACCTGTTTGGTTAATCAAGCTTACCACTGCGGCAAAATCTTTTTTAATAAAGTAGAGTTGAACAAGTGTTTTTAGTTTTTTGTCGGCAGCCACCTGGCCCGAAAGCAGTTGCAGAGCAGAATCAAGGTATGCGGCTTGTTGTTCAAATTTTTCGTACTGGTTTATATAGGCCTTTGCGCGCGTGAGGGCATCGGGTTGTTTTTCGTTAATGGCAAACAGACCAATAAATTGTTTGATGTTATTTTTTTCTTTGGCACTGATGGGTTTGCGGATGTAATGATCGTGAACCGACACGTGCGGAATATCGGTTGAGCCCGACACCGGCATGTGGCAACTCACACAATCACTCTTTTTAGACACAAAACGATTACAATCATTTTTCGCTGTAACTTTTGCCTCCATTTGGTGACAATTCATACAGGCCTCGTTAAACACGTTTTTATTGGTTTCGCGCACGCTTACGTGTGGGTTGTGGCAGGTAACACAGGTAAGCGCACCCAGATAGGGTTTTAATGCATTTTTTTTACCGGCTTTTTGGTAGGATTTAATAAAGCAGGCGCTTTGTTTGAGGCGGTCGGCGTGCGAGGCCATGATAAATTCGTCGTCGGCATTTTTGTATTTGGGTAAAAACACAGTTAAGTAATCGCTTAGTTTCATTCCGGGTTTAAAATCGTAAAACGACTTATCTTCTTTAAGAACTGCATTACCCTGCAGGTGGCAACGTTGGCAAATATCAAACTGGGCATCGATGTTGAGTTTGGCAGGATTTACAATGGAGTAGTCAACATACAAGGAGGTATCCACTCTGCTGCCACTTTGCCTTTGCGCCACGTGTATGCTGCCGGGACCATGGCAACGCTCGCAATCAATACCACCGGCAATGGCGGTGTATTTGTTTTCAGAACCTTTTACAAAATCGGGGTAGGCGTTGTGGCAGCTCATGCATTCCAAACCAATTTTGCGCGAAAAGCGGGTGTTTAATCCATTTTCAAAACCGGGTGGCAAATCCCATTTTTTCTTTTGCGTGTAAAAGGTCATGGGCATTTGGCTGAGGTAGCCGTTTACCAAATGCAAATGCGAATTGGTGTGCTGGCCGGAGCCAATGATGTAATTAACCTGTTCGCTGCGTTGGTGAATGGTGTCTTTTTTTTGAAGGCGGTATTCTTTAAAATACAAGCTGTCGTGCTGCCAAAAGGCTTTGTAGTGCAGGTTGCCGGGTGCATCGTACAACGCTGCTTTGGTAAAATCACCCGAGGATTTGGATTGGGTGGCCATGCCAAACGATTTGCCCATTCCTGTTTTAATAAAGGTGTTGTAAATGTTTTGGTGGCAAAGCCGGCAGGTGTTCATGCCCACGTAGCGCGCGCTGTCGTGATGGTTGAGGTAAGTCAAAGAGTCGGTTGGCGGGGGTGTTTTATCGCCGGGTTTGTTTGGAGGTTGACAAAAGCCCAAGCCAAGACAAAGGAGCAGGCAGCTAACAGCAATCAACATGTTTTTTTTAGACAAGTCAAATTTGGGTATGAGGCGTTTTACTCTTGGCGGCATGCAATATCTCCCACGAATATAAAGTTAAATTGATTAGCTTTAAATCCGATTTTAAGAACATGAGTGTACGTTTATTTAAACCGCATCCCTGGCATGGTATTCCACTGGGAAAAAACTGTCCGAATATTGTAACAGCCTACATCGAAATGGTTCCGGCCGATACCGTTAAATACGAAATTGACAAGGAAACCGGTTACCGCAAAGTGGATCGTCCGCAAAAATTTTCAAATTATTTACCGGCGCTTTACGGCTTTGTGCCACAAACGTTTTGTGATGAAAAGGTGAGGGAGTTTGCCCAGCTAAAATCGGGTAAAACGGTGCTTAAGGGCGATGGCGACCCTCTGGATATTTGTGTGATTACCGAGCGGAATATTACCAGTGGCGACATTATTCTGGAAGCCATACCTATTGGTGGTTTCAGGATGATAGACAATGGCGAGGCCGACGATAAAATTATTGCGGTGTTGAAGCAGGATGAAATTTACGGTCAGCTTAAAAGTGTGGAAGACTGTCCTGTCACCTTAATTAACCGCCTCAAACATTATTTTTTAACCTACAAAAACATGCCCGGTCAGGAGAACAAGGCTGTTGAAATTACACACACCTATGGTGCCGACGAGGCTCACGAAGTAATTTTAAGAAGCATGGAAGATTACAACATGCGCTTTAAATCGCATTTGGAAATTGGGGTGTAGAAACTGATAGTTAATCTTTTATCTTAATTCTGGTTGTGAGATTGAATCCTTACTTCCAGATATTATCAAAAAACAACATTAACTATTGCTTTAATTTAATCCACACGGTTCTTTTTTCAAGGCCCGATTTGTCGGAATAAGTGATAAGTGTGGGAATTCTGCCTACATAATTATTCAACTGCATAATGGCTCTTGGTGTTTCATCACCATAGGAAAAACTTGGATTTGGATCGCTACATCCTCTCCGTTCGGTGTACGTTAGCTCATAGTGCTCCACCTTGTAAGCCAGGGTGTCGTTTCCATGGTAAATGAATTTATAGATTTGTTCATGGACATAATTATATGACCCCAATTTGCCAACTATGTAACGGAATGGCCTTTGAATGGGATGATCGAACTGCATGTGAGCCCAATTATTTCTCCGATATTCCTTGTGAACACTGTTGGATTTAGCAACAGGAACCGGTTTTCGTATTTTCAGAATACTGTCTTTTTGACTAATGAGGACTTCATTTTGCCATTCTTTCAAACGTACTTTCAAAGTGGTGTCGGTTAAAAAAACACTTCTGTTTTGTTTCCGGGAATATAGTTCGCCGTTTTGGTAATAAAACTCATCATTACCAGCGGAATCACTTTTCCAGTAGCGGCAGGTTCTGCTACCCCTGCTTTTTACGCCATTTTCTGGCTTTTTAAAATGGTAGGAATTGGAAAAACAAAAACTATCCGTCGAAAAATTTTCATTTAATCGCTCCTCATAATGGGGCATCAGCGTGTAGTTATTTACAAAGAGGTGTTTTTCATAGCGCTTAACTATGCCCGAATCATTGTAGGTGTATTTGCGTACAAGTTGTTTGGGTATAATGGTATCGCCATTGCGCACATACAATTCACTGAATTCAATCTCTTTAAAACCTTTAAGTTTTTCGAAATCTGCCAACATCTCAATTGGAAAGCCGGATAGATTCGAGTCGCTGAACTGCGCCAAACAATTTGCAGGTAATACAACCAGATTTAGATCTAGATAAAGGTATAGCGCTAATTTAAACATGTTTAGAAACGATACCATGAAGTTAGTAAAAGGATTGAACCTGTAATTTTATCTTTTAGAAGATTGTGTTTAAAAATTCGATAGGTTATCAAGGCCCTCACTCTTGGGCTTTGCTCAGTGTTCGGATTGGGAGAAAGATTACTAAAATTAATCGAACCCGGTTGCTGAGCTTTGCCGAACCGGTTGCTGAGCGAAGTCGAACCCGGTTGCTGAGCTTTGCCGAACCCGGTTGCTGAGCGAAGTCGAAGCACCGGTCTTATCCAGCCTGATTCAAACATTGCAAAAACCACACGTCTTCAAAACTGTTGAGCCCTGTGCGGTGCCAGCATTTTTTTAATCCGCTTTTTTCGAAGCCTGCTTTTTCAAACAAGGCCAGACTGGCAGCATTGCCGGTATTTACGTGAACAAACAATTGTTTGAGGTGCAGCACCGTAAAGGTGTATGATTTTACCAACTCCACACACTCCAGGGCACAACCTTTTTGACGATACGCTTCACTTATGTAAATACCCAATCCGCAACGGGCGTGTTGTGGGTCAAATTCAAATAAATCGATAATGCCAATGCTTTTTTGTGTTTGCGGATCTTCCACCATTAAACGCAATTGTTTGTTGGTGTAAATGTCCTGATAGGCACTGTTCACAAACTCTTCGAGTATAAAACGGCTAAATGGTATTTGCGTAAAACTCACGGGCCAAAGGCTCATGTCGTTTTCCCAACAGTAAAGTGTGTCGGCATCCGAAGGCTCCAGCGCCCTTAAATTAACGGTATTTCCTTTTAAAAACATTTACAGAGTGGGTTCTAAATCAATACTGCCCTTAAAAACCAACACAGCCGGGCCTTTGAGCCAGGTATTGTAAAAATGCTGGTCGAGCACTTTGTCAAATGTTACTTCTAAATTACCACCCAGGGTTTTTATCAGGCAGTTGTTTTTGCCCGTTGCGTGACCACTTAGGGCAGCCACCAATGCGGCGGCTGTAACACCTGTGCCACAGGAGTATGTTTCGTCTTCAACACCCCTTTCGTAGGTGCGCACAATCAATTCCTCTCCGGTTTTTTCAATAAAATTCACGTTGGTACCTTCTTCGGCAAAACGTGCACTGTTGCGTATTTTGCGGCCTTCGTTCACCACGTCAAAGTTCTGCACATCGTTCACAAATTTTACGTAGTGTGGCGAGCCGGTGTTGAGGTAAAAAAAATCTTCACCATTTTCCACCTCTTTTACGTCCTGCATTTTTAAACTCACGGTACCATCGGCGGCAATACTGGCATCGTGTACACCATCCACTGCCATAAAGCGCGCTTTGTCTTCAATAATGCCAAGCAGGTGGGCAAAGGCCACAATGCAACGGCCTCCATTGCCACACATGCTGCTCAGGTTACCGTCGCTGTTATAATATACCATTTTAAAATCCAAACCAGGTTCGGCTTCCAGCAGCATCAGGCCATCGGCACCAATGCCAAATCGGCGATGACACAGGTGTGCCACTTCTTCGTTGCTTAAATTGATATTGGCATGTCGGTTATCCAGCAGGATAAAATCATTACCCGTGCCCTGGTATTTATAAAATTCGAGCCGCATTTTTTTTAATTGATTTTTGCCAGCAAATCGCTGTCCATCACACGTTCCAACTGCTTAAATTCGCCGCTGTAAAAGAGTTTGTAAACCTGATCAGAGCATTTAATGTAGTAGGAATTATCAAGTTCGTAAAGCAACACATCGGTGTAATCAATAAAACCATACAACATGATTTTGTTTTTTGAGAAGCGATAACCTTTAGAGTTTAGTGGTGTTTTCCAGAATTCGATAAAATACAAATCGGATTTAAGGGTACTCACATTGGCCAGCCTTGCGGCAAGTGTATCACCGGTTGCATCGCCATCGCCAATACGAATGGCCTTCACACTTTTAACCGAAAGCAATTCATCGGTGGCCACATTAATTTCCGAATCCTGTTTTATAAGGCTGTCCACTTCGGCGTAATTAATTTTTTTGCTTTTACCCAAATCAATTTTAAAACGCTCGTTGTTTGATTTTTGTTGATCGCCATTGGCCGGAACGTTTTTAACAGGCTGTTCAATTACTGTAATTTGTTCGCGGGCCGATTCTTTTAGTTTGTTAAACAAATCGTTTATCTTAAATACAAAAAAGCCAACACCTACAATAATTCCAATAGATACGCCGAAGATGAAGGTGGGTATTTTTCGTTTTAATCTCATTTAATTTCATGTAAATTTAGTCAAATAAACGGTGCTTTTGTCATGTTCTGTTTTGAATTTTTAACAAGCCATTGGGTGTAATTTAAGCCTATTCTTAAACCTTGTTAAAAACAAACTGACAAAATAACAAGCGCATTAAATTTGCGTTAAAGAGAAAGATAAATTATAAAAATCACTCTTATATAAAAACGTATGAAAAAGGTAGTGTCAACAGTTTTTGTAGCGTGTTTGGGCGGCCTGGTAGCCGTAACTGCTACGCATTTTTTAAACGCAGGTAAACAAAATTCCAACAATCAAATCAACAATCCGGGCAATGCGCCCAATTACCGCTTGGCAAGTTACAACGGCAGTGCCGGAACTTTAACTGACTTTACACAGGCAGCCGAAAAAACGGTGCACTCGGTGGTACACATTAAAACCACCAGCGAACAGGTAAATAACCTGGCCTACGACCCCTACGCCGAGTGGTTTTTTGGTCCGCAAAAACGCCAACAAAATTTTGTGCAACAGGGCAGTGGCAGTGGCGTTATTATTAGCGAAGATGGTTACATTGTAACGAACAACCACGTAATTGCCGGTTCGGATAAAATTGAAGTGGTGCTTAATGACAAGCGCACTTACGAAGCCGAATTAATTGGCAGCGATGCGAGCACAGATGTGGCCCTGATTAAAATAAAAGAAAAGGATTTGCCTTTTTTAAATTATGGCAACAGCGATGGGGTTAAAATTGGCGAATGGGTGCTGGCCGTTGGTAATCCTTTTAATCTGAACAGTACAGTAACAGCGGGCATTATTAGTGCCAAAGGCCGCAACAATATTTTAAATGTCAATAACCGCCCAATAGAATCGTTTATTCAAACCGATGCGGTGGTAAATCCGGGTAACAGTGGTGGCGCATTGGTTAATACCGAAGGCGAACTGATTGGTATTAACACCGCCATTGCTTCCAACAATGGTGCTTATCAGGGCTACTCGTTTGCTGTGCCAGTGAATATTGTAAAAAAAGTGGTAAACGATTTGGTGGAGTTTGGTACCGTGCAACGTGCTTACATAGGGGTGAGTATTCAGGACATTGATGCTAAATTTGCCGCCGAAAAAAACATCAAACAATTACAAGGCATTTATGTGAATGGCATTAGTCAGGGTGGCAGCGCCGATGAGGCCGGGGTTAAAGAAGGTGACGTGATTACCAAAATTCAGGAAGTGCCGGTGGCTTCGGTGAGCGAGTTGCAGGAACAAATCAGTCGTTTCCGTCCCGGTGATAAAATTAATGTTAGCATAGTTCGCGAGGGAAAGGAATCCAACCTGCCATTGATTTTAAAAAGTTTGGATGGTACCACCCGTTTGGTAAAACGCAGCGAGATTATTAATAAATCGGTAAACACATTGGGTGCTGAATTTTCGGAAGTGAAAAGTGAGGAACTGGCTAACTTAAGAATTGGCAATGGTGTAAAAATTACCAAACTCAACGCCGGTAAACTGGCCCAGGTGGGCATTCAGCCGGGCTTTATTGTTACCAGCATTGATAAAAAGAAAATTGTAACGGTGGATGATATTAAAAATGCTTTGGGTAATAAATCGGGCATGGTGCTTATAGAAGGCTTTTACTCCAACGGAATGCGTGCTTCTTATAGTTTTGCTTTGTAAAGTTTGTTTAATTGTTAAAGGAAAGACGAATCAGAAAAGGTTCGTCTTTTTTTTTAAACATTTGATTTTAAGGAACGAGATATTCAGCTAATTCAAATTTATATTTTGCTTGTTTATAACAATTGGCAGGAAGTAATTACCATGCGTTTAAGCATTCTTACTTTTACACCATGCAAAAAATCCTGTTTGTGTGTTTGGGTAACATTTGTCGTTCGCCACTGGCCGAGGGCATTTTGTTGCATTTAAAAGAAAAACAACACCTGCCTTTCGAAATAGATTCGGCTGGCACCGCAGGCTACCACATTGGCGAGGCGCCCGACCCACGCACCATTGCCAATGCCAGAAAAAATGGGGTCGATTTGTCGGCCTTACGTGCCAGGCAATTTCAGGCATCGGATTTTGATAAATTTGATTGGATATTTACCATGGATAAAAGCAATTACAACAACTTATTAAAATTGACAAGTAACAAAGAGCAACAACAAAAGTTGAAACTTTTTTTAGAATTTGCCACCGGACAAAATGGGGCAGAGGTGCCCGACCCCTATTATGGCAACGAAAAGGATTTTGAAAAGGTGTTTCAACTGGTGTATTCGGCCAGCCTGCAACTGTGCGAAAAACTAAATTCATCTTCAGATTAAGAACATTTACCTAATAATATTAGAAAAGTGCCCAGGCACTTATATATTTGATTTAAATATGGATTTAAACCATTGGTAAAATTTTACATCATACAGCCATGAGAAAATTTATTCTGTTGTTGTTCCTTCTGGCTTCAACAAAATTTACATTGGCTCAAACCGATGGGTGGCGGCAGTTGCGTCTCGATTCCCTAAAACACCATTTGGCCAGCGATTCCACCTGGATTTACCGTTTTAAAATTTACCGCCCTTTTTGTGCCATCGATAACCGGAATTCTTTTATCAGTCAGATACCAATAAACCTGCGTGGTTTTCAATTGGGCATACGATACAAAGAAAAACACGTGTTTGGATTTGGTGTTTACCGCATCACGCCTTTTTCGCAACGCATTTTTAAAATAACCAAACCCAATAACGAAGTACTCAATCAATCGTTGCGCCTCAATTACACCACCTTGTTTTACAAATTCAGGTTGTTGGATAAACGCTTTTTTGAAATTCATTTACCCGTTGAAATTGGCATGGGCCGGGCAAGGGCACGTTTGTTTGACAGTGTGCGGGAGGTGATTGTAAAGTCAGAAGAACTGCGCATTTACCCCGCAGGCACCGGTATTCAGTTAGTGCTTAAACCGGTAAAATGGATTGGCATTTCAACCATAGGTGGCTACCGTTGGGTAAACGAAGGCAGTCTTAAACTCAACTTTAATGGGTGGTATTATTCGTTTGGGTTGTGGCTCGATTTAAGGCAGATTTACCGCGACACCAAGTTTTATGGTTTTAAGAAAAAGCAATACCGCCGTGAGGTGAAAAAAGTATTGGCCCTGCCTGCGAATTAATATTTCCGAATCGGTCAAAAATTTTATCTTTGCCCAAAATTTTAAACATGTCAAATTCAATCAGCAACAAAGGGCCCATTTCTAATTTTGTAGCCCATCATTATAAACATTTTAACGCGGCTGCACTGGTGGATGCTGCTAAAGGATACGAAACACATTTAACCGAAGGTGGAAAAATGATGGTGACTCTGGCCGGAGCTATGAGTACTGCCGAATTGGGCAAATCCTTAGCCGAAATGATTCGTCAGGGAAAAATTGACATCATTTCCTGCACCGGTGCCAACCTCGAAGAAGACATCATGAATCTGGTGGCCCACAGCCATTACAAACGTGTACCAAATTACCGTGACCTTTCGCCGCAAGACGAGTGGGATTTATTGGAAAATCACTACAACCGTGTTACCGATACCTGTATTCCTGAAGAGGAAGCCTTCCGTCGTTTGCAAAAACACATTTATAAAATATGGAAAGATGCCGATACTGCCGGCGAACGTTATTTTCCACACGAATACATGTATAAAATTTTATTGAGTGGCGAATTAAAACAATACTACGAAATTGATCCAAAAGACAGTTGGATGTTGGCTGCGGCCGAACGCAATTTACCAATTGTGGTGCCGGGTTGGGAAGACAGCACCATGGGTAATATTTTTGCTTCTTACGTTATTAAAAACGAAATAAAAGCCACCACCATGAAAAGTGGTATTGAATACATGGCCTGGCTGGCCGATTGGTATGTAAAAAATAGCGAAGGAAAAGGCGTAGGATTTTTTCAGATTGGTGGCGGAATTGCCGGCGATTTCCCTATTTGTGTAGTGCCGATGTTGTATCAGGATATGGAAATGGAAAACATTCCTTTCTGGAGTTATTTTTGTCAGATTTCCGATTCCACCACCTCTTACGGTTCTTATTCGGGCGCAGTACCCAACGAAAAAATTACCTGGGGTAAATTAGACATCCATACACCTAAATTTATTGTAGAAAGTGATGCTACTATTGTGGCCCCACTTATTTTTGCCTGGATTTTGGGTTGGTAATTATTAATTAGTAAGCAGGTATTCTATTTTAAGTGCTGCCAGATTGTTTTGGTGAATTACGTTCAGGTAATTGTTTTCAATAGTAATCGCATGCGACACAATCTGCATGTAATCCACGTAGCTTAATTCGCCCTTATCGTAAGATTTAGAAGCCTGTTCAATAATATCGTTGGAGTTTATCAGCGCATTACTTTTATAAAACGCGAGGCTTTTCCGGTATTTCAGGTATTGGTTAACAGCTTGTAAATATTGTCCGTGCATAACAGTGGCATGAAAGTCGAAATTGGTTTGAGCTTGTTTTTGATAAATTTTTGCTGCTGCCACACGCGAATGTGAGGGAAAAATCCAGATTGGTAATGCAAGGCCAATGGCAAAACCTTGTAAACGATTAGATTTGGTTAAAAAATAATCATCGCCAAAAATATTGGCTGGTCCATAAATAGTTTGATTAAAATAAGTAAAGGTAAAATCGGGAAGAATTTTAGCTTTTTCTAACGAAACGTTTTTACGGTTCACATCTACTTGTTGCTCAAAATATTTAAGACTTGGGTGCTTTAGGTGTGTGGAAGTATCGGTTTGAATTACCAAATAATTATCTCTCAGTTTCATATCGCTAATATCAAAGCCACCAACACTATGTATTAACGTATAAAGTTCCTGGTAATAATTTTGAATATCCTCATCACTTTCGAGCAGGTGGTAATGAATTTCCAGAGCTTCGGTTTCGGCGGTGGTTTTTTCGAGCAAAGTGGCTTTTCCGGATTCAAATTTTAGATTTACCTGTTTTAGAAATTCGGTATAAATACTGTCTTCATGGCGAAGCAATTTTCTAACGGCCTTTAAATACACCAATGAATAATAACAAATTTTTACGTTGTAAATTAATTCTGCTTTGGTGGCATCAAATTGAAATTGACTGCTTTTTTCCTGAGCCTTTGCCAGCGCATATTTGCTGCCAAACACCGTCGGAAATGGAATGCTTTGGGAAATGGTAATGTTTTCGTCGTACTTATAAATGCTGTTAAATTGCCCCTGTGTGTAAATTAAATTCGTTTTTGGAACTTCGGTGGCATTGCGTTTATTTTGCTTTTCGTGTAAAATGCTAAGGCTGGCCGTGGCAAGACTTTCGTTGTTTTTTACAGCTAATTCAATGCATTGTTCAAGCGAGTATTTTTTTGTTCCCGTATTTTGTGAATTTAAAACAAAACAAAAACACAAAATAAGAACTGCAAGGCTAAATTTTTTTGTCATTAGCAATTAATCATAAATTATCAATTAAAGTTTCGGGGTCTATCAAAAATAAGAAAGCTCAAAACCAATGTATACCTTAAAAAGGCTTTTTAGCCGAAAGAAACAAACAAGGTTTTGTGAGTTACTTACCAATTAACAAAATAGAAGCAATTTTGATACATTTACATTCATTCTATCAGCTATCAATAAATTAAAAAGCATAGTTATTAATTACCCCGGAACTGTTTTATTTGTTCTTTCGCTAATAACGGGGCTTGTTACACTCGACGATTATGGCATTGGCTGGGACGAAGTGTTGCAATGGGAAATTGGCGGTTATAATTACGATTACGTATTTAACAACAACGCAGCTTTTTTAAGTTTTAATGCCCGCGATTACGGTGTGGCCTTTGAACTCCCGCTTTTAATCATCGAAAAATTATTTCGGATTGAAGATACGCGTTACGTGTTTTTGGGCCGGCATCTTTTAACGCATCTCTTTTTTTTAATCGGCGCTTTGTATTGTTACAAATTAATTGTGCATTTATACAACAACAAGTGGTTGGGCATAATTGGTTTTCTTTTGCTCATGTTTAGTCCACGCATTTATGCCGACTCTATGGTAAACACCAAAGACATTCCTTTTATGAGCATGTTTTTTATTGCTTTTTACCAAATAGCACGGGCCTTTGAAAATAAAAGCACCCGCAATTTTTTATTACTGGGTGTGATAATTGGTTTAATGATTAACCTGCGGATACTGGGTCTGTTATTGTTGGCCTGCGTGCTTTTCTTTTTAGTGTTGGATGGCTTAATTGAAAAACAATACAAAAAAAACGCAGGGCTGTTAAGCGTTTTAATACTGAGTGCTCTAATCACACTTTTTATAACATGGCCATATTTATGGATTAATCCATTGGGCAATATAACAGCCGCTTTTACACACATGTCTAAATTTAACTGGAATGGTACCAATCTTTACAATGGTAAACAGGCTTTGGCACAACAATTACCATGGGATTATATTCCAACCTGGTTTGTTGTTAGCACACCCATATACTACCAATTACTGGCACTTGCAGCGGTGGTAATGTTATTGATCGGTTTTGGAAAAACACCAATGCTCTACTTAAAAAACACCAAACAACGTAACCAGTTGTATTTCCTTATCTGTTTTTTTGTGCCGGTAATGGCGGTAATAGTTCTAAAATCGGTGCTTTACGACGGTTGGCGGCATTTGTATTTTATTTACGCGCCTTTTGTGATGTTGTGTGTTTACACAATAAATGCCCTGTGGCAAACCAAATTTAAGAAGCCCGTTGTTGGTGTAACGCTGGTAAGTATGGCCTGGGTAGGAATTTTTATGGTGAAAAGTTTTCCGCATCAAAACGTGTATTTTAACGAACTAACCGATACCCGTACTCCTGAGTATTTGCGCACGCGCTACGATTTGGATTACTGGGGCGTATCTTACCGCAAATCACTTGAATATATTTTAGAAAACGATACTGCTGCTCACATTAAAATTTCGGCCGATAGCGACCCGGGAGCATTTAACCAACACCTATTGCCATTGAATCAAAGAAAACGGTTGACTTATTTGCCGGATACTGCCGGCGCCACATACTTTGTAACCAATTTCCGCTGGCATTACAACGACTACGACGGGATGGAAAATAAAAAGGTGTTTGCTGTTAAAGTAGGAAACAACACAATAAATGCGGTTTACAAACTCCGGTAAACCAAAAGAAATATCAGGTTAATTCGAAAAAAATTAAAGGTGCAAGGAACTTTTTTTGACCAGAAGCTGCTCGGTGGTTTCTACATTGTCTTCGTCCTTAATGCAGCAATCCACCGGGCAAACGGCGGCACACTGCGGTTCGTCGTGAAAACCAACACATTCAGTACACTTATCACTTACAATGTAATACACATCCATGTTTTTTGGCGACTGAGGGTCTTCGGCACCCACTTCAACGCCACTGTTGTGCCCTTTAAATAATCCCTTTACTCCGGTACCATCCGAAAAGCGCCATTCGGCACCGCCTTCATAAATAGCGTTGTTCGGACATTCAGGTTCACAAGCCCCACAATTAATACACTCGTCTGTTATTTTAATAGCCATTTTTTTACTTAGTTTTGCTTATTGGAACAGTCTGCAAATATACTATCAAAATTTATGACTTTAAAACAAAGAATTGATGCTTTTACCAAAGTGGGCCTGTTCATAAACCGCCATTTTTCGGGGGAGTATGTAGGCTCCGAAGCCGTACTGCACGAAGGATTGAACAAGGTAATAGATGCCGCCGGAATTTACAATAACTGGTTTATTCCAAAATATGTTAACGAGGCCATTTTTAACATTGGTACCATGTTAGGTGAAGAAGACCTCACGGCCTTTGCGCAACCTTTTGCCAAAAGTACCGACAATAAAATAATTGCCCTGGTTTGTGCGGGAAATATTCCAATGGTTTGTTTTCACGACGTACTTTGCGTTTTGCTGAGTGGCAACACGGTGTTACTTAAACTTTCGTCGGACGACAATGTACTCATGCCCTTCTTTTTAAAACTGCTGTGCCATTACGAGCCTGAGTTTGAAACTAAAATTGTTTTTGCCGACGGAAAACTCGGAAAATTTGATGCTATAATTGCCACCGGCAGCGACAATACCGCCAGTCATTTGCATTATTATTTTGGGAAATACCCTAACATTATCCGAAAAAGCCGCACTTCGGTGGCGGTAATAAAAGGCGATGAAACGAGCGAAGAACTGAAGGCATTGGGCAAAGATGTGTTTACCTATTTCGGTTTGGGCTGTCGCAATGTGGGTAAGCTGCTGGTGCCACAGGGCTATAATTTTAATTTGTTTTTTGAAAGCATTGTTGATTTTGGCGATGTGGTAAACAATAAAAAATATGGTAACAATTACGACTATCACCGCGCCATTTATTTGCTCGAAAGCATGACTTTTTTGGACAATAATTTTTTATTGATTCGCGAAAATCAGGATTTGTACTCTCCCGTGGGCACCCTTTATTTTCAGTATTACCAAACAGAGCATGATGTAAGCGACTACATTGCTACTAATGCCGATCATTTACAATGTGTAATTGGCCGCAATCACGTTCCATTTGGTTATTCACAGCACCCTGTTATTACTGATTTTGCCGACAACGTTAACACAGTGGATTTTTTAGTAAATTTATGAGGTATTGCGTATGCGAAACTTATATAAGTTTAGTTTTTTAATTTTTATTTCCCTAGGCGCTTTTGCACAAAGCCTGCCTACAGCCAGTATTGTGTCTGCTTCGGCACTCAGGTGTACGGGCTTGCCGGTAAATCTTGCGGCTGCCAGCAATCAAAGCACCGGATTAACTTATGTTTGGGCCATTTTGCCGGCCAAAGGTTATTCAGCTTTGTCAGCAACAAACGGCACCAATCTTAGCATCACCTTCACCGCCAATTTAACCTACACCATTTTGTTAAGCGTTTCTGATGGTACCAACACCGCCACCACCAACACCATTTTTGCAGTTAGCAAAACACCCAAAGCAGCCTTTAATGCCAGTTTAAATACGGCAGGTTTTCCAACAGAGCTGGTACTTACCAATTTTTCGGGCAACGCCATCACCAGTTCGTGGTTGTTCAGCGATCAAAGCACGGCCAGCAATTCTACCGATTTGGTGAGGGCTTACAATGCGCCGGGCAATTACAGCGTAACACTTGTGGCAGGCGGCCTAAACGGTTGCAACGATACCAGCCGCTATGACTTTGAAATTCCAAAATCATCCAGTATAATTTTACCAAATGTGTTTACACCTAATAACGATGACGTTAACGAGGTGTATCGCCCTTTTGTGGTTGGCATCAGCACACTTAAAGCACGCATTTACAACCGCTATGGCATCATTGTGTGTTCGTGGGACAGGGTGAATGGTTTTTGGGACGGCTACACTACCAGCGGCGAACCATGCAGCGCGGGCGAGTATTTTATTGTGGTGGAGGCGCTTGGTTTCGACGGGCAATCCTACAAACTCAAGAGCTATCTTACCTTAGCCAGATAAGCATTCTTAAAGTAAGCAACATATCGTTTAACTATCCGCAGCAACTTTATTTTAAAGGCGTCAGGCAGGTGTCTTTGCAGTTGGATAAAGGCAAAGTGCTGGCCATTGTTGGCAAAAGCGGAAGTGGAAAAACCACCCTCCTTAAATGCATTTATGGTTTGGAAGACATTGCCTCAGGCGAAGTTTGGCTGGATGACGAAAAAGTTTTAGGCCCCAGTTTTAACCTCATTCCCGGACACGAAAACATGAAACTGGTGAGTCAGGATTTTTATGTACTCGACAATCACACCATTGAGGAAAATATTTTTGATAAATTGATTGGTTACACGCAGGAGGCTAAACAAAAAAGAGCCGACAAACTGCTCAAACTTTTAGAATTATCAAAACTCAAAAATACCAAAGCCCGTTTTCTTTCGAGCGGACAAAAACAGAGGGTGGCCATTGCACGTGCGCTGGCGCTTATTCCTAAAGTATTGTTGTTGGATGAACCTTTTAGTAATCTGGATAAATTATTAACCGAAAAACTTTATGCCTTTATAGTTGCCGAAGTGAAAAAGAAAAATACTTCCGTAATTTTAATTACACATTTGGCCGAAGAAGCACTAAAATATGCCGACGATTTAGCAGTGATTGATGAAGGAAAGATTTTGCAAACCGGTACCAAATGGAAAGTGTATTACCAGCCTAAAAACAGCCGACTGGCGGGCCTGTTGGGCGATTACAATGTAATTAAACCCGAAGACCTGAGTAAACATGCCAAACTTAAAATAAAGCGCAAATTATTTTTGCGTCCCGATAAACTTGTGTTTTCGGAAAAAAGCAAGAGTGGCGATTTAGAATTGAAGATAATTAACTGTACTTTTAATGGTAAGTGCTTTGAGTTGTTAGGCGAAACCATAAAAGGAAATTCTGTGATGGTATATGCCACAAAAAATCCGGGCATTGGCAAAACGGTACTCTTCGATATTGAACAAGATCATTAAAATAAGTGTTATGAAAAAATATTTTACACTAAAAAAAATAAGCCTTATAGTTTTAGCTTTGCTGTTGGTTTCGCAATTTTTCAGAATAGACAAAAGCACCAAACCTGTTGATTCAAGTAAGGACTTTATCAGTCTAACTTCTCCGCCCGGTGATTTGGCCAATGTGCTAAAAACATCCTGCTACGATTGCCACAGCAATCAACCAAATTATCCCTGGTACACCAATGTGGCACCAATTTCGTGGTGGATAAAAAATCATATCAACGAGGGAAGTCATCACCTTAATTTTTCGGAATGGGGAGCTTATTCCTCTAAAAAGCAGGACCATAAACTCGAAGAATGTGTTGAAATGATTGAAGAAGGCGAAATGCCAATGAGTTCATACACACTCATTCATGGCAACGCAAAACTCAGTAAAGAGCAGCAGCAACAATTAATGGATTGGTTTAATTCGTTGCGCACTCACGAAAGCGATAAACCTTCGGAGTCCGGAACTCACTAACGACGAGGTTTTCCGCCGGGCTTACCCTTAAAATTGCTTTTGCCTTTTCCTCCAAAACTTTTTTTACCGTGGCCACCACCGGTTTTTTTAAATTCACGCTTGTTGGCCTCGGGGTCGTATTTTGGGCCTTCGCCTAATTCGGCAGGTAAGGCAATTTTTGGCACTTCAATGCCCATTAAATCTTCGATTCGCGAAAATTTGCCCTGATCGCGTTGATTAATAAAGGTAATGGCTACTCCGGCTTTTGATGCGCGGGCAGTGCGGCCAATGCGGTGAATGTAATCTTCGGGGTCGCCGGGAGCATCGTAATTAACCACCAGACTAATTCCTTCCACATCAATTCCGCGCGATAAAATGTCGGTACCAATAAGAATACGTAAACGTCGGCCTTTAAACTCACGCATAATTTCTTCGCGTTCGGCCTGCTCAAGGTCGGAGTGAAAGGCTTTAACCGAACCATCGATTAAACGCAATTCTTTTTCCAACAATTTTACATTGTCTTTGGTGGATGAAAAAATAATGACCGATTGAAAATCAGGATTCTTTAAAATTTCTTTAATAAGGGCCTGTTTTTGATTGTCGTAAACCACGTAAGCCTGTTGCACAATGCCGGCTGCGGGTTTGCTAATAGCAATGTTTATTTGTTCGGGCTGGTTGGCAATTTGATTGGCCAGCATTCTTATTTTTGGCGGCATGGTGGCCGAAAACATAATGGTTTGCCGTTTTTTTGGCAGGTAATTAATAATGGTTTTAATGTCGTCGAAAAAGCCCATGTCCAACATGCGGTCGGCTTCGTCCAACACCAAATGTTGCAGGTGTTCAAAATTAATATCGCCCGATTGCAGCAGTGCCATTAAGCGGCCGGGTGTTGCGCAAATAATGTCCACACCTTCTTCGAGCGCGTGTTTTTGATTGCTCCAGGCAATGCCATCGTTACCGCCGTAAATAGCAATAGAACCTACCGAACAAAAATACCCCATGCCATCAATTTGTTGATCTATTTGCAACACAAGTTCGCGGGTGGGGGCAATTATTAAGGTATTCAAATGCCGGGTAGGGGCGTGTAATATGTGGTTTATAATGGGCAACAGGTAGGCGGCGGTTTTTCCAGTGCCGGTTTGCGCGCAGGCAATTAAATCTTTATTATCTAAAATAACAGGTATTGCTTGTTGCTGAATTGGTGTGGGTTGTTTGTAACCCATGCTGTAGAGTCCCTCCATTAAGGAGTCGTCAAGCTTAAAATCGTCGAATGTCAAAAGAAAGAAATAGTTTAAAATTATTTATCAGGTAACTAAGTTAAGTTTTTTATTAAGACTGTGAAACTTGTTTTACTGCTTAATAGCATTATGGCTTATATTTAATGCTGGCCGCAATGGTGTTATGTGTATGTTACAAAATCAATTAAATAAAAAATTATTGGTTATCTTGGGCTGCTATTAAACTCGCATTGTTTCATGCCTAAAGAAATGTTTAAAATACTGTTGCTGCCGTTGTTGTTTTTGTGCATGGCTTTTACGCCTTGTTCATACGATAATTTTCCGGTGCCCGGTGGAGTAAAAAACATGCTTTTTTACGTTCAGCGCAGTATTAATAAAAACACCATTGTTTACCAACTTAATTATAAGGACAACAATGAGTTGAACGAAAAGGAACCCATACGCATGTATTGGATAAATTATGCCACCAGTGGAGCCAACGAAGAATTGAACTACATTCAGCGCAAATACGCTTACGGATTAAACGTTGCACTGATTGATAACGAGAAAAAAACATTTGCATTTAATTTTGTTTCTTACAAAAAACAAACACTCTACCTCATTAAAGGCACCGATAAAAAATACCATGTATTCAGTTATTTTAATAACCGGCTCGTGCAGGTAAACCGTATTTATGTTCACATTGAGGGCGGTTCGTTTTGGACACCCAAAGTAAAATACATTGAAGTGGATGGAAAAGACCCAGTGAAAAACGAAGAGCTAACCGAAAAAATTATCATATAGCTTTGGCGATTTTGATATATAATTAATATATTAGTAAAGGTTTTTTAATCTTCAAATAACATAAGGATAAATTGGAAATGATTGCTAAACTAGCGACAGAAGATTGGGAATTTGAGCAAATGTTTGGGCTGAATTATCAAACATTTGTAAATGAAATACCTCAGCACAGCCAAAATCAAACCGGGTTGCTGGTGGATAAATTTCACGACAAAAACAAATACATTATCGTATTGCAGGGCAAGGATTTAATTGGCATGATGGCCATTAACGAAAACAGACCCTTTTCGCTCGACCAAAAGCTGGAAAACATGGACGCCCTTTTGCCACCATTTAAAAACGGATTCGAAATACGCCTGCTCGCTGTAAAAAGTGAATACCGGGGCGGAGTGGTGTTTTTAAAACTGTTTGCCAAACTGGCCGAAATAATAAAAGAAAAAAATTACGACATCGGTCTTATTTCAGGTATTTTGTCGCAACAAAAATTGTACACAAAAATTGGATTTGTGCCATTTGGACCTTTGGTAGGCAAGGATGATGCACGGTTTCAACCCATGTACATTACCCTCGACAGGTATTTAAACGGCCTCGAAAAAATGAATTTAGCAGGAAAGATTTATTAGATATGGAAAAACAAATTGTAAATTTTATGCCAGGTCCGGTTAACCTTCATCCGGAGGTAAAAAAAATATACCACGATACTTTTCTTTCGCACCGTTCGGCAAAATTTTATAACGATGTTGCTCAGTTCCGCAACAATTTGTGCGCGTTTGTAAATGCCCCTAATGTGGCGCTTTTTATAGGTTCAGGTTCTTTAGGCAACGAAGTAGTGGCCCAGTATCTTAAACAATTGAATGGCAAAGGACTGATACTCATTAATGGCGAATTTGGAAAACGGCTTAAAGAACAGGCTACCTATATTGATTTACACTTTGATACCTTTGAAACTAAGTTGGGCAATGCTTTTGATTATACCCAACTCGAGCAACAGGTGGCCAAATCAAATTACAATTGGATTTGGTTTGTGAACTGCGAAACCTCTTCGGGCATCTTAAACAAAATAGAAACCATAAAAAATATTTGCCACAAGCATCAGGTAAAAGTGGCGGTAGATTGCATTAGTACCATTGGCAACACACCTGTTAATTTAAAGGGGGTTTATCTGGCATCCGGTACCAGCGGCAAGGGCCTGGCCTCTTATGCCGGAGTAGCCATGGTTTATTTTGACAATGCCGTTTTAGAATCTTCGGAAAAAGGAATTCCGAAATACATGAACCTGAAACACCACAACGACACCAATTGGGTGCCTTACACCATAAGCACCAATTTGTTTTATGCGCTAAAACACGCGTTCGAAGGCGTTACCGATAAGGCACACATGCAAAACATTAAGGCCATTTCGGATTATATTTATGGCGAACTTGAAACACTTGGTTTTACCCTTTTGGGGAATTATCACGAAATGATGCCGGGTATTATCAGCGTGGTGTGCCCTGTCGAAATTAACTCTTACGAATTAGGCGTTGAGCTCGAAAAAAATCACTTTTATGTAAACTATGGGGGCGCCTATTTGCGCAATGCCAATTACTTTCAAATCTGCATCATGGGTCATCAGGAAATGGCCAATGCCAATAAGTTGGTAGAATTTTTAAAAGCAAAAAAACAAGCACTCGATTTGCAGATTGCTTCTTAAACAAACGGATTCTTTTTAGCCCTGATAATTTAAAGTAATTCGTTTAACGAAAACTGGGTATGACCGTGTTGAATTATCTTTTAAGGGACTATTATCCTCAGGGAAACATTTATAATCTTGAAGGTTTTATTTACAACCGACTCTTTAATGTAGGTGGCAATTTCCTTGTATTTTTCTTTTGAAAGATTGTCAACTCCATCGGCACCTGATTTTGGATAAATACAACCAAGGTAGATGGCATCTGATTCAGGTAAAACCACAGCAATGCAGCGGTAAGAGCCACTTTTACCCTTTTTCATTGCACTGTTCATTATTCTGAATTTATTGAGACTGTATTTACCGGTGGAATTTTGGATAATGTCTCTTGTAAAATGAAGTTCTTGAACGTTTTTATCGATAAAATAATCGCAAACATCATTAAAAATGTTTGAATAGGAATTGTTTTTTTGGAGTGATGATAAGTCCGAAAAAAATCTTTCAGTACCGTAAACAATCATTTTTTTGAGGCAGCAATTGTTTCCGAAATAATTTTTTGCATCTCAGCGTCGGTATTCAGTTCAATACTTACATTGCGGTCGTGAAGCAACTCTTTTAAATAGTTGTTTTCGGTTTTTATGGTACTGTAAATTGTTTTAACACCGGGATAGAGGTCGGATCTACGAATAAGCACAAGTATTTTTGAAATAATGGTTGTAAGTGCCTTAACGCTTTCAGGGCCTTTTACCGAGGCTTTAAACCCCTCGGTATCCCTTTCCAATTCAAAATTTAGCTTTAATAATAATGTGTGCAACTTGCCTAACAAGCCGTTCAGCTCATTCATTCTGTCGAGTAAGCTATCAATTTTTTCCTGCCAAGAATATTCTAGTTTATAAAATGCTTCCGTTTGCTTTCTGGCAGAATCTATTTTTAAATCAATGGTGGCCGCGCTCATACTGTAAAGTTAAAAAAAATCAGGTTTGTGTTCCAAAAAAAATTATGGGGGGATAAAAATCTCTTATCCTGCTTTTTTCAATTAAAAACAAGGCATTACTTATCAATCCGCACCGGATTTACCCTCGAAAAAATGTAACCATCCTTTAAAATGTAAATTTCTTCTTTTGAATGTATGGTGATTGAAAGCTTAATGGTTTTTTTCTGACTCAGTTTTTCGGTAATGGGTTTGCCCTTTTCGTCAATAAAAAACATACCACCGGCATCGGCACATAATACAAGACTGTCGCGCTCTACACACCATTTACCCATGTAAATACCCGGTAAACTAAGTGTTGAAAATTTTTTAAGAACAAAATGTCCGTTGCGCTTGAGTTGCAGCGTGTCTATGCCCGTTTTTGCTGATAGCTGAACACTGTACACAGGGGCACTCCAAACACCACACAGTGTTTTTTGTTTTTCGATAAAAGAAAAACCCGTGAGCAAAAGAAAGAATATAAAAATTACCCTGAGTATTTTTTTCATACTGCTCCTTACCAGCCTTTGACTTTAGCCAAAGACACTGGTGCATTTTTGTTTTTTAAGTTTAACCTTAGGCGAAAATACAAAAATGTTACCTCCGTAATAATTCCGAAAATAAAAATATAAACCATTGATGTTTAATAACTCAAGTAAGGGTATTTAAAGTAAATGGCTATAAAATAAAGGGGTGCTTGCCAATTTGCAGTGCCATGGCAAAACCTGTTAATTAACCGGTAGATAAATAATTTACAAAGTGGCCAATGCGGCTGTTTTTGACCCTAAATTTGTAACACAAACCTTTTACCATGCCACAGGTAAATTTCGATAAACAGCCCGTTTTGCAAAACGACATTGTTAAAGCATTTCCTTTGCAGGCCAACGATTTTGAGATACTCTACAGTTTAGCGGCCGACCCCTTGGTGTGGGAACAACACCCAAATAAAAACCGCTATAAACGCGAAGTTTTTGAAGTGTTTTTTAAAGGAGCCTTAGAGTCGGGGGGAGCCCTGATGGTTTACGATGCAAAAAAAGGCCGGCCCATTGGCACCTCAAGGTTTTACGATTACGACCCTAATACAAATACAGTAGCCATTGGCTATACTTTTTTTGACCGTGCACATTGGGGTGGCCTTTATAATCCTGCCTTAAAAAAATTAATGCTCAGCCATGCCTTTCAGTTTGTCGACCGCGTGGAGTTTCACATTGGCGCCGGCAACATCCGTTCGCAAAAAGCCATCGAAAAATTAGGTGCCAAAAAAATTGACCAAAAAGAAGTAAGTTATTACGGCGAAGATGAAAAACTGAATTTTATTTATTGCATCGAAAGGGCTGCGTGGGAGCACACTAGTTCACATTAGCTTCAGGCATTTCTTCAGAATACACCAAAGTGCAATTCACAACCATGTCGCCAAAACTACGGTCACTCCATAAAAAGACGGCATTTACCGGAAAAAATAAAAAGTTGACATAACTTCTTATTATCCTTTTAAGAAGGCCCGGACTTTTTTTAGAATTGATGTCGATAACCTTAACTCCCGCCCATTTTTTACCCATGCTTGTTCCCAATTTGTAGTTTCTGTAACTTAAAACCAGCACCGTTGCAGCGCTGTAAATCACAACTATTTTTAATTCGAAACTAACCTTTTGCCAAGGGTAATGGTGCAGGTTTTGCAGAAAATTATAGAAAGCATAAACGATTACCGGCAAAAAAAACAGAAAATGAATAAGGAAGTCAATTAAAAATGCTTTTATCCGCCGCTCTGCCATGGCTTAAAGCTGTTATTTTTTAATGCAGGCGTCTTTAATTTCAATTTTATCGCCGGCCTTAATTGTTATTTCACCGCATGAGGTGTAAATAATGCACTCGGTGGCACCGCCCTGAATGGTAACATCAGAGGTTTTACTGGCATCAAAAGTCACTTCCTTATACGAACCATCAATTTTTACTTTAAAGGTGTGGCTCTTACTATCTTTGTTGTAATAGCGGATGGTAACCGCGCTAAAACCATTAAGGGCAAATGCACCAATGGCCAATAATGTGAACAGTGATTTTTTCATTGTATTTAATTTATAATCAAAGATAAACTAATTACAGAAAACCAAGGTGGTAAATAATTACGGTAATCAGGCGCTATAAAGATAGGTTTCACCCTGGTGCACTTTTTTAATGGCATCCACCAGAATTTCGATGCTGCCCGAGGAAATGTTTTTAGGCACATAGCCCTTGGCACCCATGGCAATAAAGTGTTCCATTAAAGTTATTTCGTGGTGCGAACTGAGTATGATTACTTTTACCTGCGGAAAATTGGCGGCAAGTATTTCCATGGTTTTGTTGCCATTCATTACCGGCATTTCAAGATCGAGTAGCACAACATCCGGCTTTTTTTTGGCGCGTAAAAGTTTTAGAAGCTCTTCTCCATTATCAGCCTCGGCCAAACAAAGTATGCCGTGTGTGGCCAATTCGGCAACAACTATGTCGCGAAAAATCTTTTTATCTTCAGTTATAATTATACTAATGTTGGTTTCCATGATACCGGGGTTTTAGGGGCTATTTAAAATCTTATAATCAAATGTAATAAAAAATACAGCTTAGTAAAACTGTAACCGCGAAACAAAAACCTGTTTATAATAGAAATTGATTTCTTTTGTTACTTTTCTCCATCAAAACCTGTCCCAATTATTCGGAGGAAGAAAACTAAGATCTAGAAATGTAAAAAGACTTTATGAGGGTGAACTAAGTTCCCTT
>JADLED010000212.1 GCA_020846335.1 Bacteroidia bacterium | reverse complement strand
CCCGACCATTGACTGCTAATTTTTGCAGCAATGTTTCCATCCAGTTTTTGAAATGCCGCTTTAATGGTATCGGTTGAAGCCACCGTTCCGGCAGCGGCGGCGTAACCCGCACCAAGTTGCGAGTTAGAGGCCACATTAACCACATTGCCATTTAATTTTTGAATGGCCTGCAGGTAGGTATCTCCGCTGGCTACAGTTCCGGCGCCACTGGTAAAACTACCCAGGGTAACCGCTCTGACTTTTGTGTCGGTATAATAAAGATTAGTACCCTCAGGAATTGTGCTAGTGCTTAATCCTGCGAGGTTACCATTTAATTTTTGAATGGCCTGCAGGTAAGTGTCTCCACTAGCCACAGTTCCGGCACCACTGGTAAAACTTCCCAGAGTAACTGCTCTGACTTTTGTGTCGGTGTAATAAAGATTAGTGCCTTCCGAAATGTTTGTTGTACTAAGCACAACATCACCCGTTAGTCCATTCACTCTAATAATGGTATTGTTGAGTTGGGTGGTAGTTCCGTTAATCCTTGCTTTGATATCGGTACCATCGTACCAGATTGAGCCATCCAGTAAATTATTGATTGGCGCGGAACCGGGCCGTATCCGAAGTGAAGTGGTGTTGGCTGTGCCGGCTTCAATATCAATAAAGGCTGTTGGACTGGAGTTGGCACCAAAGTATGTTTGTCCGGCGTTGGAAATAGTGCCTGTAAGCACAATTTCACCGGTATTAAGTAAATCTATGTTTGATCCGGAATCTTTACTGTAAATGGTTAGCTTTGGATATAAGCCCTGAACAAAAGATTGATTGGCTGCAAATGTGCCCACCAACACTGTGCCGATGCTGGCATACCCACCTAAGGCATTTGAAAGATATGTTAGATTGGAATTGGTTTGAACCGAGTTTAAAGTACCATCACTAAAAGGTATCAGACCGGAAGTAGCAGGAACACTTCCCCCGATTTTGGCATTTGTGTTACCACTTAATTTGTTAATGGCACCTAACACATTGTCTGAGCTGCTGATGGTTCCCGCAGTGCCTGTGAATCCTGTAAGCACAGTTTGCCGCACCCTTTGTTCGGTAAAATAAAGATTTGTGTTTTCGGTAATGTTATTGCTGGTAAGCGAAACATCGCCGGTTTGCCCATTTACCGAGTCAACACTGTTTACTAAAACCTCCCAACCACCCAGAGTTTTTCCTTTAAAGGTGCCACTTTCATAAATAATGGTTCCTTCAGCAGAATCAGCATTGGCACTGTCACCAATTTTTATGGCTCCTGCAACTTCTAATCGCTCAGTGATACTTGTGGTAACACCTATGCCTACGTTTCCGGTAGAAACATAAATATTGCTACCAGTTGAGCCTGACCATTGGCTGCCAGCCATTCCATTTCCGGTGAGCGATTTCCAACTACCACCAACGTAAGCCAGGATGTCGGTGCCATCAAATTTAATTGTACCCGCTACTGCTGCTGGTGAACCTGCATTACGTAATCGTAAACCGCCGTTAACATCAAGCGTTTCAGAAGGAGAAAGTCCAATGCCAACTTTTCCCGATGAATAATAAATATCACTGGCTGCACTGGTCCATTGGCTGGAGCCCCCACTGCCTCCTGCTGTTGTTAGCGATTTCCATTCAGCGCCGGCACTGCCAATAACTCTTCCTTCCAAATCTCCGTTAGCAGGATTATAACGTATTGTTCCAACTGCGGCCAATTCACTAATAACGTTTCCAATTTTTATAGCCCCGTTAACTTCCAGTTTTTCACCTGGTGTTTGTGTGCCTATGCCAATGTTTCCATCTGTAGGTTTAATAAAAAACCGGTTTATAGAAGAAAGGTGTGAGCCTTCACTGATTGCAAATCCGGGGGTATTACCCTGATTCATGCTCAGTAACCAGCTACCATAAAGGTCTGCAATGTTTTCATGGAAACTCAGAAAATGTTTTCCGGTGCCTTCGGCCAAAAGTCCCAGTCGCGAACCCGGAGTTGTTATGCCAACACCTAGTCGCTTATTGCTATTGTATTCAAAAAGTGTAAGATTATCATCTTCTTTATGGAAGTACGAGTCAATAAGATCCCAGAACTGACTTTCGGTGGGAATGTCTCCGGTTTCAAAATGTATTTTTATATCGGTTCTCGATTTAATTGCCATGGCTTTTTTAAAGCAAATTATTTAGTCAATACTAAATCCATCATCTGTTTCCTTAAATCCTAATCCTCCATCTTCAAATGGCAATCCGTTTCCAACAATAAAATTTACACCAACCGAAAAAGCTCCTACACCATAAGGTGGCGTGTATGGCGGTGGTGGCGGAGTGCCATTGCCCATTACTTCGTTTACCGGTTTAAATGGTGCATTCACAAGATTATCGTCATCGGGAATTATTTCATCTGATTCCAGTACATAAATTTTATGGGTATCGCTGGAGGTTAAAATGGAGGCAGGTGTGGACGCTGTTGCTTCATTTACATCCAGCAGAATGTTGCTGCTGCTATAGTGGTGCATGCGAAAGGTGGTAACAAAATCAACATATTCCTGATCTTCAACATAGTTGAGTATAACTGATTTGTGAATGCTGCCGCCAAACGAAATGTCGTTGCCGCCATAAGCCCACGGAGCAAGAAATTTAACCAGATCTTCGTTAAGTTTTTGTGTATAGTATCCGGTGTCAAAACCGGCTCTGATTTTTACTTTGAAATCAAGTTGTATTTCTTCGAATATTGGATTTTTAACATGTAGGGTAACACAGGGTGGGATTAATTTTTGCAGGTACAATTTTATTTCATCTAAAAGAATCAGACCGGTTTTTGGTTTAATCGGGTTGATTGAATTGTTACTTTTAACGTTAGAAACTACCACTACGGAAACATTTCCGGGAGCCACGGTACGCAAATCTGTGCCGGAAACAAAGCGGGTGTGGTTAAGGCATTTTACTTTGTAGATGCTGGCAAATTCCTGTAACACCAAATGTTCGTAATCCCAAATGGTTGCCCCTCTGTTTTTATGTCGGAGCCGCTCACTCACGCGGGCATAAAAGTTTTCGTTTTGTTCTTTAATTCTTCCACCAAAGGAAGCGTAGGGCTGTTCTATTTTAATAATTGTGGAATCGCCCTGACTAAGTTCTGAAATTGTTCCTGCGGGTAAACTCTCAGCTAGATGGTTAGGGTCGTTTTGATTGTCTTCAAAGGTGGCAGCTATTGCCTGCGTTCTTATTTCAATCATATCGCAAACGGCCAGCGAATCGTTAGTTACAGAGGCTTTTAGCCAATGAAGACCGGGTGTTAAAAGTGTGTTGGTATTGCTGATGGTTTTAGGTAAATCCACAACAACAATACCCGAAGTAAGAAAGCCATTGGTTGAATCGGCAAGCACACGACTGGGTGTTAAATTTATCCACTCGTTATTTATCAGGACACTCCATTTAAGGTTTTGACGAAGTAATTCCGGATTAGAACTTCCTTCTGCAATTTTAAAAAGGAACGAAAGTGTTTGTGGCGGTTCAAGTTCCGAAATACCCATGTAAAGCGTCCCTTCGTCTTCAAATAAAGGAACGAGCAAAAGGTTGCCTGGTTGTGCCGAAATAAATGGGTGACGTTCTGCCACACCAAATGGTTCGAGGTGAAAGAATTTTTCTATTCTGTTATTAAATGCTGTGGCATTGTTTACATCTTTAAGGTTGTTTTCAAGATTAAGTTTAGCACTGGTAGAATAATTAATGCTTATTTCTGAAACCGTTGGTGAATAGGGTTCGTTGGGTAAAGGGTAATAATAAATGCCTGTTGGATTTTGCACAAGGCTTGCATTATTGAGGTAAGTTTCACCGGATGGACGCACCCATTTGGTTTTATCAAAACTAAGTGTATCATTAATATCCTGCGGTAAATAATTAGTAGTAACCGGTGTTGCAGCTTTTATGGCTTGTCGCGAAAAGGAATTTTGAAAATCGCTGTGACCAAAATCAGCACCTTTAAGACTTAATTTAATAAAGCCTCTGGAAGTAGTGGTGTCGTAATTTTTTGCCGGTTGGGTGCTTAAATCAATATCTCTGCCGAGCGATTCTATTATAGAGCCACTTACAGTAATGCTTCTGTTCTCATCTAAAACACCCGGCACACTACCTGTAGAAACAAATAATCTGCTTTCTTCGGTAGTACCGTTAAGCAAAGGCACCCAATTGTTTTCGGTGAGCACTGAGAGTTCGGCCTTAAAATTTTCCGACTTACGAAGGTTTTCTCCAGCAGATGTTCTTGGGATATAATTGTGGTAATAATCTTCAAAACCTTTGTTGCTTTTTGGCAAACTCAGCCACTTTATGTTAACACTGAATGAACTCAGTTTTTTTGAGAATGCTTCGTGGCTGCCAATGTAGAAATTGGAACCAATGTTTGGCCTGTTGCCAAAGGGGAGAAAGGGTTTTGAATTATCAACTGCGGAGTTGTCGTTTTGCAAAAACAAATTTCTTATTCCTGACACACTAACGTGAACAAGCGCAGATTTAATGGAAAGTGCTTTTAGTTTCTCATAAACAAATGGTGAGGTTTTAAGGTTTGTATTGAGCAGCACTTTTACCACAGGGAAATTGGTGTTTATGTTGTCGCCTAAAACGGATTTATTATAGGGGACAATGGCTGGCTGACCGCTGAGAATTTCGGCTTTAATTAGAATTGAATTGTCTGCGATGCCGGATGTTGTGCTTTTGCCTAGGGGCAGTACCCACGAATTTTCACCGCTAAATTGCAACACAAAGGCATTGCTTATGTCATCGTTTGTTAAACCATTTAGGTTGGCCACTTTAATGGTTAATGTTACCATGCGCGAACCTTCGGCCATGAGCAATGCAGGCGATGAAAAGGCAAATCCCACGGAGGCTTGTGAACGGTCGGTTTGTGCTGCATCAAAAGGTAAGTTGGGATTATTGATGGCTCCAAAAGTGCGCCATTTTTTTTCTGTACCTTCTATTTCAAGTCCGGCACCATTGGCAGAATTGGCAATCGGGGAGGCATACAAACGGCCATCGTTTTTTTTGTTATAAAACAGGGCTTTTAATTCGGCTATCTGGGCTTTGTTAATAGTGGTATTGCGGTTGGTTTTGTAAGTTAGGTCTAAGCCTAAATTATCCTGTTTTGCGTTTAAGGCAGTACCTCCGGTAATAAGGTAAGAGGCTACATTCTGAGCCAAACCGAGTATAACAAATACCTGGTCAGGAACGGCTTCGAGTTCTCTGAGGTTCAGCACCTCCCGGTAATAAAAATCAAGGTGACGTTGGGTGATGGTATTTAAGTCGGTTTGGGCTATTTTAAAAAGTTCGAGAAATGCAATAAACAAGGCGTAATGCGGCTGCGTGCTTTGATTTACCTTGTCGGTAGTTTGGTTATTAAAAAACTTTTCCCATGTACCATCGGTGTTATTATCGGGGTTAAAAAAATTTATTTCTTTACTAAATTCAGCCGCAAAGGCAAGCAAATCATCCATGCTGCGTTCATCAACCGAAACGTAGGATGGCAGTAAACTTTTTAAAAGACGCTGAGGCTGGCTTGTGCCATCGCGTAGAAGTGGATTTATGGTTCTGCCGTTGTTTATCATGGCTGGGTATCTGTGGCTTCGTTAATATAAAATGGGTACACCAGGTTGTTTCTTTTGTTGGTTCCATTAATGCTATAGTTCAGTTTCAAATCCACCTTACTGTTAAAATTATCGTGTATGTATTCAATATTTTCAAGAGTTATTCGGGGTTCAAAATAAAGCACGGCAGTTCGTATCTGCTCAGTCATGAATGTGGAAAAGGTAGTGTCAATGGGTTCGAATACCAATTTGTGGATTTGACTGCCGTATTCGGGTTGCATAATTCTTTCGCCTACGGTGGTTGATAAAAGAATGAACAAACTGTTTCTGATGTCTTGTTCGGCCTCAGCCATTTCAACTATATTACTTTCTTTAACAAAGCTGGGAGGAAATGACCAACCGCGGCCAAGAAATGCTTTTGAGGAGTTTATGAAATCGTTGTCTGTCATCGTTAAAATGTGTTGATAGATTAATCATCCAATAATTACCGTTGGATCGCCAATGGCAACGGCGGCTCCGCAACCGCACAGATCGCCACTACGCAGTGCGGGTTTACCGCCAATTAGCACTTTAGCACTACCTGCGGTGAAGGGACTACTGGGTAGGTGCCCGGTTACAACCGGAATTGGGCAGGCATGATTGTCGCCAAGTACTGCGGCCGGTTTACCACTAATTAAAACGGTGGCAACTCCCGGACCAATTACCGAGCCGCCATGGGTAGTGGTATCTCCAACTCTTGCTGCTGTTGCCATATCGATTTAGTTTATTTGTACAACTGTTCCTTTTATTACTGTGTTGGCACCCGAAGAAAGTTCAACGGAGGCTTTTCCTTCCAATTTTAAATTCGCTTTGGCGGCTTGTGTAATGTCGGTACCTCCATCCAGCTTTATGTTGCCTTTTGCACTTAGTATAAGATCTTTACTGCTGTTTATGGTAATTCCTTTGTCGTTCATTTCTACCGTGTTGCCGCTTTTATCCTTTATACTAATGGCCGATTTATCGCCACCTTCAAGCAGAATTTCGTTTCCGTCGGGTGCACTTATTAAAATGCTTTTCTTTTCGTCATCAAATTCCAGCTTAATTTTATTTTTTGTATAAAATCCTTTTTTGGTATTGCTGTCGGTGGGTTCTAAGGGTGGTTTTCCGTTGCTATTACTGCTGTATAGCAAACCAAGGATTACCGGTTCACGTGGGTCGTCATTCATAAATCCCAGAATTACTTCGTCGCCTACTTCAGGAATAAAAAACGAACCACGGTCTTTGCCTGCATCCAAAGTGGCAAGCCGCGCCCACACACCTTCGTTGCCTTTGGCTAACAAGGGCATGCTCACTTTTATTCGGTAATCTTTTTGAGGGTCGCCGGTAATTTGTTTTACTATGCCGGGTTGAAGTCCGTGAACCGCTGGTAGCAATCCAGATGCCAAAGGATCGTTAATGTTGTTGTATTTTTGACTGAACCAATCCTGCTGAAAACCAAAATGAATTTCGGTGGTAAATGATTTATTACCACTAAGGGAGTGATTAACAGCCGAAACGTAGGCAATGCCATTAAAATGATCGGCAAATTTTTTAATTTTTATGGAGTCGCCGGGTAATATAAATGGGTTTCCTTCAATTTTTACTCTGCCTTTAATTTTAGAAAGTTGGCTGCGCAAGGCTTTTGATCCGGCCCAGGCTTTTAACTCTTCTTTTTTTATTTGACCGGGATGTTGCAGGGCGAAAGATTCAAGTCCAATAACATCTGCCAGATTAAGTGGTTGTTTAACAGCATCTTTACCGTTTAAAATATTGGAGGCAGTGTTTACCGCAGCGACAAGAGCGCCTGGTTTTTTAATCGAAGGCGCACTGTTTGCGTTTTCATCTAATACGCTTCTTTTAGAACTGTCCCAAGAACTTGCCACAACGCTTTTGTATTCTTCTCGTGCGTCCATTTCGGCTTCAAATTCATGCACACCGTGGCCCATGGTGATGGTAGTCATGAGCACTGAATCAAATAGTTTCGGATCATCAATAACATCTGGCTTGCCAACGTAAATTGTTCCGTCTTCAACAAAAACCAATAGTCCATTGGCTTCAGCCCGCGAAAGAATAAAATCCCAATCTGTACAAAAGTATTGCACCATTTCCTGATGTTTGAGATCAGCATCATTTACTATGTGATCACTGTCTTCATACACTCCCGATTTGGAAAACACATCTTCTAAGATTTCTTTATCCGTTTTATTTTCGAATACTCTGTTTTTTCTTCCAACGGTAAGTTTAACCGCAATGTCTTTTACCTCAATGCTAAGTAAGGATTTGTTTTGGTTTACCTTAATGGCATGTTTTATAATGATGCCTTTAAATACACTATTGCCTTCGCCAATAAAAATTTCAATTTTTTTACCGGGATTAAAAGAGCCGGAACTGCTGGCTGAAAACTCCTGAGAAGCAACATCGCCATCTGAAATTTCTAAATAGGCCGTTGAAATTTTGTTGATGGATTTGCTGATGTTTAAAGATAGCAACTGGAACTGACTATTCATGGCTAAACCATTTATAAAAACAGTAAAAATTGGCGCATCGGTTTTTACAGGCAAATCCATTTTATGTTTTGCCAATCGTGCCTTCAATCTTTTAATTGCTTTTAAATTCATGGTCAGATCAAGTCGTTAATGGGTGGAAACAGAAGTTCGGTACCTTGTTTAAGATGACGGTAGTTGTTGAGATTATTTGCCTGCGCTACTTTAAGATAGTACGATGCATCGCCGTATTCGCGGTAACACAGAAGTGGTAAGGTGTCGCCTTCCTGAACTGTAATTGACTTTGAAAGGTCGGGTGATTGCAGTGTAAGTGCTTTAACAAGTAACCGTGATTCTGTGTGTTCCTTTATGGTAATGCTCATTTTGGCCCTTAATGGGCTGCCATCGGGAGCAAACATGGTATAAGTCACATTGGCCGAAGCTAAAACACCAGTCATTATAAAACTTCCCCAAATAATCATGATATAGTTGGGACGGTGAATGGCACCCGATATTTTATAGGCTCCTAATAAAAAGTTGTTGATTTGATTTTCAACGCTGTTTATTCCACCTGGCTCATTTGTGTTTACACCTAATGAACTGGGCGAAGCGCCGGTGCCATCAAAAAACAATTCCATGCTAACTGTTCTTGGGTTGGCACTCAAAAACTTTTTAACCATGTTGCCCGTAAGCAGGTTCTCCTGAGCATCGTGTTTAATTTCGTGATCAATAGAGAAACTGGTGGGGTTGTACATGGGTGTGTAAGAAAACCCCTGACCCGGCAAGGCCGCCAAAGGGTAAAAGATAAACGTGAGTTTTCCTTTATGTCCCTGCGGTGTACCAATCTGAACCGATTGCTTTAATTGCTTTAATTGTCCGTCTAAAAAACCCATGATTTTTATTTATCGTTCCTGACTTTGTTCCAGTAATTTTTTAAGATTGGTGTGTATGTCACTCATTTGGGTGGTAGCATTTTGTGTGGCATCCACAGCACTTTCTGAGTTTTTACCATTCTTTATTTTAGACCCCGATTTTAATCCATCGTAGTCCGTGCCTTCCATAAAGGTTCGGATTATTAACTCTTTTACTTCTATTGGCATTTTACAAATTATAATCAGGTTAAAGTTGTTTTACTGATTGCTTTTCTTTCAAAGTATTGGTATGAAAATTCAACCGTTTCTATTATCAATCCACTTTTTTCAGCATCAAATCCCTCGGTATTCCATTTGGTTGGCCAGGCTTTGTAGAACATCCATTGTTCAAGTGGAAAATGCTCGGCATTCATAAGTGTAACTGTAATATCTCGGGGTGAAAACTTAAAATATTCAAGTGCATCGCGAAACCAGTCTATCAAATTCGAATTTAGTAGCATACCACGTTTAAGCACCAGATTTTCGTAACTCGCCCTCTGCGGAAGTCGATGTGTGAACCGGTTTTCACCGCCTTCCTGATAAGTTTCGGAATTAGGCACGGAGGCGTTAATTCCCGAAATATTTTGAAAGCGGGTATCGGCTCCATCAGCAGAGATTCCTTCAAATTCCACTTTAAAATGGAAACCAACCGGTGGATAATAGTTAGCCATGGATTATTTCTTAAGCGGCTTCAACTGTTATACCTTCGTGCACTAAAGTGATGGATTCGATAGCCACTTCATTGCCGGTTGATTTTAGAGAGGGGCCTTCTACTTTGGATGGCCAGGCGCTAGATACTTTCCAAACCATTACCGGTTCATGACTTTCGTTAAGTAAACTAATTGTCAAATCTCTTCGGTCGATGGTGTTTAGTTTTACTGTGGTAATCCATGCAAAAAATTCATTGTCTTCAACCATGATGCCACGTTTTAATGAAATATCACTAAACTTAGGCATGCCGGGCATTTTGGTTACGTTATAATTGCGGGCACTTCCCTCTCTGTATTCAATGGGTTGAAGTTCAGTGGTTAAACCTGATACTTCGGTGAAACCGATTCTTTTGCCGCCCCACTCAACCTGGAAGTGGAACACTGGTACTGGATACGTTGTTGCCATAATTGTTTGTTTTTTTAGTTTATTTATTAATTATTATTTCTGTTTTATTGTTCCTGAAGTTTGTGTTCAAATCTTAAGATGATAAATTCAGCCGGTCTTACAGCGGCCATGCCAATTTCAACTATCATTTTACCATTCAGAACATCATCAGCCGTCATGGTAACCCCCAATCCTACATTTACAAAGTAGGCTTCTTTTGTTGTGGCCCCGGCCAAAGCACCGTCACGCCACAAACCTGTTAAGAATGCTTCTATCATCCCTTTAACACGTTGCCATGTGTTGGCATTGTTGGGTTCAAATACCACAAATGCTGTGGCTTTGCTCACCGATTCTTCAACGTAATTAAAGAAACGCCTAACATTAACATAACGCCACTCATTGTCGTTGCCGGCCAATGTGCGTGCACCCCAAACTAAAATACCACGGCCGGTAAAGGCACGTATGGCATTTATCGATTTACCTCCGTTGGCATCAACGTTCAAGCCATCCTGATCGGCAACGCTGATGTGTAAAGCAGGACTTGTAACCATTGCCACACCAACGTTGGCCGGAGCCTTCCAAACATTCCGCTCGCGGTCAACACGGGCATAAACGCCTGCCATTGCTCCGGAAGGATTAACTGTTACTTTAAAACTTTCTATTTGTGTTTTTACATAATTGTAAAGAACAGGATTGGCGTTTTTCAGATAGGTTAAACTACCAACCTGGTACCCTGAAAGATCGAGGTCTGTTTTTAAGCGCGAATAGGCGTTGGTTCTAACCGTAATTAATTTAGTGAGCAACTCTTGATAAGCCGCAATTACCAAATTGGCCATAACTTGGGTGGGAGGTGCAGCTCCAAAATAAGTGTCGTTGACACTATCAAACGTACCTGTGGCGTAAACATTGGCAGAAGATAAGGAACCGCTTAAAGTCGTATCACCATTAAAATCAGAAGGTGTTAGGGCAAGAGATGAAATCGAATCGGTAATTGAGCTTTGTACAGAAGCATTATAATCATCAATTTCAAATACAGTCAATCCCGCGCTTTGAATGCGTGCGTTGTTTAAGCCTCTTCGGGTTTCCAAAATAGCCATTTCAACATCATGCAAAAAACTTATAACATCAACCGAATCTGAATAAGGATTAGTATCCGTACTCTGTGATGTAACGTGCACAAGGTCTTCATTAATATGGTAATTAAGGCTTGTATTTAGGTATGGGTAATAGGCTGCGCCGTACCTCAGATTATCAATTCCAATGCCACTCGTTCTAAAGTTACCGGCATCTGTGGACGGACTCGTAACCGTTTTAACATCCATAATCGTAAAACGGTCTTTTAATGTCTGGCACTGTGTTAAAGCTTCAGTGTAAACGGCATTGCTATCAGCAAGCACTAAACTCACCGCATCCGGAATAACGAGCAGTGTTGGTTCGTCGGCTACAGCAATGGCTTTTAATCCATTGATTAAACTGGTCTTATTTATAAAAAAGTCCGGTGCTTCTGAAGGAGAATCGGAATAATTATAAATACCTACAGGCACAATGTAACACGGTCCGCCACCATTGGCAAAATACATTTGCACATTGTAATACATGCGGTAATTCGATACAACATCGTCTATTGCCACAGTAATACTGCGTGTTTGGCTTGTGGTGTTAAAATCTATATCAACGGTAAAATTTTGTTCCTGTGCTTTGCCAAAACGCGTTTCGTAATCGAGCAAAGAGTTTATTTTTACCGCAGTATTAAAGGGAATACCGGTGCCGTTTTGTTCAGCTTTTTCAACATAACCAACAAATGCCGGAACTGCCGTGCTAACTCCTGCAACAGAGGCAGGAAAAACAGGAATCTCATCAATGTAGACTCCCGGTGTTTTTATCTCAATAGCCATGTTTATTTTTTTGGTTGTTTAATAACTAAGATTCCTGAAGTTTGTGAGAAAAGCGAAGAACAATAAACTCAGCCGGACGAACAGCAGCAATACCAATTTCCACAATCATTTTTCCGTTTAAAATATCATCTGCCGTCATGGTTGTTCCCAAACCTACACTTACAAAAAAGGCATCTTTTGGAGTAGCTCCTGCCAGGGCGCCATCACGCCACAAGTTGGTTAAAAATGCTTCGCACATTCCTTTTACACGTTGCCAGGTACCTGCAGTATTAGGTTCAAACACAACAAACTCTGTTGCTTTTTGAATGGATTCTTCAACAAAGTTGAACAAGCGGCGTACGTTTATATATCTCCATTCATTGTCGTTACCGGCAAGTGTGCGGGCGCCCCAAACAATGGTGCCTTTGCCGCTAAACTGACGGATAACATTTATGGATTTTCCCGAAGCAGCATCAATGTTTAGTCCTGCCTGCTCGCTGTCTGTAACTAAAGTGGATGGTGCGATTACAAAATTTATTCCAACGTTTGCAGGTGCTTTCCATACTCCTCTTGATGCGTCAACACGTGCATACACCCCTGCCATGGCTGACGATGGATATAAACGAAGTGTGTATTTTAAAATTTCTGAAGTAATTAAATTGGCAATTGTTTTATTAATAGTGGTTGAGCCAGATCCGGTGAGCACATTGTCGAGAGTTTTTCCTGTGTAGGCACCAGCCCCGTCAGATCTACCGTCGGTTGTAATGGTTACACCTGCATTTGTGTAAGTATAATTCAGCGATGTGTTTAGGGCTGGATAATAGGCCGCGCCATATTTAAGATCGTTTGCACCCACCTCAGCTCTAAAATTAGTTGCGTCGGTGGCAACGTTGCCCGCACCGTCCAAGGCATCTAAAATGGCAAACCTGTCTTTTAAACGCGAACATTGTTCAAGCATGGCATTATTCACATCTAAACGACCTGAAGAAAGTTCGGTAGCCTCAGGCGCAACTAAAAGTGTAACCTCATCTACTTGCTCCAATTTGGCTATACCGCCAGTTAAAAGGCCGCTAGTCATGCTGACTGAATCATTGCCAACTGAAACAACATAACATGCGCCTCCACCATTAGCAAAAAATAATTGCATGTAGTAATAAAGCTTATAAGCCGGCAAAGTGGGCGTAAATGTTGCAATTGTGGGAAGGGCCACTGTACCACCCAAGGTTAATGCAAAGGTGGCGTTTTTAGGCCCACCAAAAATGGCTTCGTACTCAAGCAGGGAAGTTATTCTGACCGGCTTGTCGCTTGCAGGATTGCCATCAGGAAGAATGGCTTGTTTGGTGAATCCCACAAAACCAGGAATTGCTGTGGGTACTGATGCTACTGATGATCCCAGCGTGTTGATTTCTTCAACAAAAACTCCGGGTGTGTTGTAATTTGCCATGTTTTTTTCTTTTTTTATTTGTTAGTATTTGATGGATTAGATATAGATAAAAATTTCAGATATGTCAGTGTTGTCTAGTGCCGAACTTACAAATGAATAGGAGGGTCCGGGAATGTTATCCAGTATAACGGTTCGTGATAAACCCGGATTTAAAACCAGTCTAAGTTGTTTCTTAGGAACTTCAAAATACGGAATGTCCGTTCTTACGGAGGTAATTATTTTGGCATCTTTGCCGTTCACCACAACACTGCTGCCCAAAGTGTCAAATTCTATAGCATCAATGTTATATGGACTTTGACTGCCTCCTTCATCCAAAATGACTATGTTTGAAGTTAATGTGAATGAATCGGATTTTAAGACCACAATATATTTCCATTGTGTATTCCGGCTAATAAATTTTGCATCGTAAACACGTGTTGAGGCAATTGCAGGAATGGGTGAGGCTGGTTGTGAGCCAACACCTGGTATTGCCGGAAAACTACCGGAGTTGATGGCTGCCACATTAATATGAATAAGTCCGAACACAGACTGCGTTACCAATTCGTTGCTGATAAATATTTTTTCGGTTATTTCTTCCGAAGCGCCATCCGAAGTGGTGAAGGTGTATAAGCCCACAGGATAGTTACTAAAATCAATGGAATAGCTACCTGCCGCTTGACCCGAGTTTGTTGGTGGATTTGAGAAATAAACATTGTTTAATATGGTGTTTCCATTGGGATCTAAAACGGTAATGTCCAAGCCTAATCCGGTATCGTAAATACCTGTTGGCGATAAATAGGTAAATATTTTTGGCTTAACAAAGTCAATGAGTGAGTACGCAAGATTAAAGTTGGTAGGTGCTGATTTGTTGCTAAAATAGGCGATCTTATTACTGTTGTAAACATTCGCACCGGCATTGGCATTTGTAAAATTTAAAAAAGATGTTTTGTTTTCGAGCGAGAGTTTAAATAAAAGGTCTGTGTTACTGGCGTTTATGAGTGGAGCACCTAAATCATTTGAGTTAAGATCGGAGGTTTTGTAATACACCCGGAAGCCTTGTTCATCGGGTTTAAATAACATTTTTAAATCGGTAAGTGTTTTAAGTGTTTCAGTAGTGGGTAGTATATTAAAATCACGGGCACAAACACCTTTTTCATAAAATGTATGAACCAGACGTAGGTTAAATAAGCGATTATAGTTGGTGCCTGCCATTTTAGTTAGGATTGTTGTGTGTTAATTGTAAAACCAGTGATTGGTAAATTTTGATTTTGCACCTGTTTTTCCTGAAATGCAAGCAACCTGATTTTATATAAAACAGAAGGCAGGTATTTTGCACCTAAAATGGACCAAAAATTGTACTGCTGTTCAAACGAGTATGAGTATAGCTCTACCACCAGTTTTTTTAATGAAGTGTTGCCAAGTGCAGGTGTGTTTTCGGGAGTAAATACATTTTTGCCCTGAAAAAAAGAAATAACATTAGAGAGTTGTGTTAAACCCTGTTCGTACTTGTCATCATCGGTAATCTGGGGATCGTTAACATAATTGGCACACACAAGCATGTATAAGTTCAGTTTTATTTCGGGATTGTATTTTTCGATTACGCCCGTTGAGTTTCTAAAAACAGTTTGTTGCTCTTTAAATATTTTTTCTTCTTCCACATTAATAAGCGATACACCCAGTTTCTGCGATGGAATAGCCCAGTCACCGCTACCCAATGCCACATTTGATAGTACAATTAGTTTTTCATTGCTTCCACCTCCGTTTTTCAAATCGAGATAAACGTTTATTTCGTCTTTTAAAAATTTGAGAGCCTCGTTAATCATTTTTATGGTCTTTTGATGGTGGTTGAATTTCCAATGTAAGTGCTATGTGATAACTTAATACGGGTGAAAATTTTTTTGGCAGTACTTGGGTTAGTAGTAATATGGTTTAAACGAGAGTATTCGGTAGTTTATTGTTTGACGAATTAAATTTTGATTTTTAGTTGCAGACTTAATTGAACTTACAGCGAGCGCCAAAACACAACCTGAAACCTTTGTAACAATAGTTGGATTAAATTGAAAATTTGAAGCTGCGGTTATTTTAGGAATAGTGAGCATTTGGGTCAGTGGGTTAATAGGGGTTAGTAATCGCAAATTTAGAAAATACCAAACTCGCTTCTGTAAAGTTGCTACTATTAAAAGGCTTTGTCAACTAGGGATTGCACCAGTTTTGTACCTAGTGATTGCCCCAGTAGGGTACCTAGTGATGACCCCAGTAAGGTACCTAGTGATTACCCCAGTTTTTTGACAAGGGAAAGCAAAATTATACCTATATTAGTACTTATTAAACCTGTATGTCACAACCTGTTAAAGTAATTGTAGCCGAAAATCATAAATTAACACGCAAGGGCTACATCGCCCTCTTAAAAGACATTCCGAAAATTGAAGTGGTGGGCGAGGCCGATAATGGCAAAGAATTAATTAAACTGCTTGGAAAAATTAAAACGGATTTAGTTCTCCTCGATATCGAGATGCCCGTGATGAACGGTAAAGAAGCCTTAAAGGCCATACGAAACTTGTATCCCGAAATAAAAGTAATTATGGTCACTTTTCATAACGACGAGGCCACCATGATTGACTATGTGAAGTGTGGTGCTAATGCTTTTATAAGTAAAGACAGTTCTTTTGAAGCTTTTGTAGAGGCTGTTGAAACTGTTCTTGAAGAAGGATTTTATTATACCAAAAGTGTTTCGAAAGCCTTGTTAAAAGAAATTACAAAAAAGGAAACAGCCGAAATTGAATTAACCGAGCGCGAAAAGGAAATCATTGTGTTGGCCTGCGAAGGGCAATCGAATAAACAAATTGCCAGCCGCTTAAACATTGTTGTTAAAACCGTTGATTTCCATAAATCCAACATCTATAAAAAAACCAAAACCAATACTCTGAGGGGATTGTATAGTTTTGCGTTAAAGCACAATTTGGTTTCAGAAAAAGAAGAGTAGGAGGCGCAGGCCTTTATCCCAAATAATAATTCCCGTCTTTCTTTTTTAAGAACTCTGCCTTGCGGCTGTTGGCATAAATTTTAAACATAGGGTCAGTAAAATTTATATAGTCGGTGTTTAATCGACGAATCACCACCGGACTTTTAAAGGCCAGTAGGCTCGCCAGCAAGCCTTTTGGGTTGCGGATGTTGCGGTTTAAACAGGCAGCAAAAAAATCCTTTTGAGAAATGTTGCGCGAAATGTCGGCCGACAAAAGTTTGAGCATCATTTCCTTTTCGGGATTGTTGCCAATAAAATTAATGTACACATTTTCCTTTTCAGGATCGTAATCGATTAAACTTTTGAGTCCGCTTTTTAAATTCTGACCGTTGAGGCTTATAGGAATGGTTTCGTTTTTTTCGAGGGCGTGTTTCACCGCAAGTAAACCAAATAATTGCACAAAATAGGGGTGACCCTGCGAGTAATTAAACACCAAATCGAGAAATTGTTTGTTAAAGGTAATCCGGTTACCATTGTTTTGGCTGGCAAGATTAAATAAATCAGTAATCTCTTCAATAGTCATTGGCTCAATTTTTATGCGACCATTGGCCAGATTGCGCTGAATGGAAGTGTGCGAGGAAATAAGCATATCGTATGATTCGGCGATACCTGAAATCAGAAATTTGATTTTGTTTTTTGAAAGTGTTTTTATGAGTGAGGCAAATTTGCTTTTATCTTCCACCACATCAAACTCATCAATAATAATTAAAAGGCCTTCATCGTGTTCAAGCATTTTTTTATCTATTTCAATAATCAGATTGGAAAATAATTCAATGGCGTTTTCTTCAGTAAAAATTTCTTTAACCTGCTTGCTTTCGTGGTTATAACTAACTCCAATAATGTCGCTGAAAATTTTGGCAATACTAACCCCGCCCTTATTGAGTTTTTCTTCTTTTTCCACCCGGCCGTCAATAAATTTTTTAATCCCATTAGGACTGGTAATAAGCGAGTGCAATACTTTGTTAATGTTGCTCATATCGTGGTTGCATTCCACCGATATCCAGGAATAACGCAAATCGTTTATCTGGTAGCGTTTATGAAAATCGTATTTGTATAGCAGGGTGGTGTCGCCCGAAACAATGCGTTTAATCATTTCCACAAAAGAGGTTTTGCCTATGCCACGATCGCCAAATACCATCAGACAACTGCCGGGAATGCTGAGTGCGGTGAGGGCCTTATCGATATTGTTTACGCGTCCGGCAAACCATTTTGGGTCGGTAATTTCCTGAGCCGGAGAAAAAATTTTGTAGGGATTAATGGTCATAATAGAAAAATTGGGTTTATAATATTACAAAATAATAACAAATTTATTAACGTTGCAATGAAAAATAAATTGTGTTTGCACTGATTTGAATGCGTAACAACATAATTTGAATAAAAGCAGTTGAAATTGGAATTATGTATGCGGATTAACCTTTTTCATGCGTTTATAGCGCTTTCTCATGTCAAAAGGTATTAGACTCATTTTATGATTTCCCCTGGGTTTATCATAAGGGCAGGTAAAAATCACAAATGATGCATTATCCTCCCACAAGTAATTAATTTTTGCATTCAGTGTTTTTGCGCGCGTGCTTAAACAACTTAACCCAATGCCGGTGTTTAGGTGCTTTTGCTTTTCAAAATCGGTATTTTCGAATTTTACACCATTGTGTTTTAACGCAAGGTTTAATTCGTTCAAAGGGTTTACACTAAGACTTATTTCCAAAAAGGTACATGTCGAATGTTTAATAATGTTGTTCGCCAGTTCGAGATATATCATGAAGAAGGTGCTCTTGTTTTCTTTGTTAAGAAACAACTGCTCTTCGCAAAGCGAACTCTTAAAATGGCATTTTATTGACTCACTGTCGTTGAGTTTTTCCGCAAATTCGGCACAGGCATAAATTAAACCCTTATTTTCTAGGACTTCGGAGTGTAGTTCACGGCAGAAGCTTCTCACATGTTTAATGGCTTCGTCGAGTTGATGGATGTCTTTATCAAAATTGTCGGATTTAATAAATAAATTGTTTCTTAAATAATAACTGTGCTTACTCAGTTTTAGTTTAAGTATCGACAATTCAGCACCAATACTATCGTGCAGATTACTGGCAATTTTTGAACGCTCTTCGAGTTGTGTTTCAAGAATAACTTTTTTTAATTCATTGTTTTTGGAATTCTCAATTTCGAGTAGTTTTAATTGCATGTTTGCAAGCCGTTTGCGGTAGGCATTAATGAGCAACAGAGCAGGAACACCCAGTGCAGCTAAACTAATTAACGTAAAAAACAAAAGTTGAAGACCTGAATTCATGGGTAGTAGGGGTTATATGGTGAATATTGGATTTATTAAAATACATTGGACTCGGGTTTAGTAACGTTTAAAGGTAATCGAATATTACGGCTTTAATACGTTTCAACTAATTTATAAAATAATTTAACAAATCGGAAGGAAGGCTGCATTTGAAGTAAGGGTAAATCGAAACTTTAAGGTCTTGAAAATCAAAAGAAAAGGGTTTTCCCGCGTTTTTTTAACTAAAAAAACCAGTTAAAAAACACTTGATTGAGCCCACAAAACGGGTATGGCGTGGTCTTATTTAATGATAACCATGTATTTGTCAGGTAAATTCAGGTACCCGTTAGCTGTAAATTTTTTCCCGAATTTCTGCCAGACATTCATTCAGAACCACCAAATCCGGTGTTTCGGGTAAGGTGGATTTTGCATACCATAATTTTATGTCTTCGATTTTTTCATCCGCGATTTTCACCAAATCGTCGTATTCAAAAATTCCGGAACGTATTTGTAATAAAAAATCGCGGTCGTGCCTACGAACATGAAGTTTGTTTTCTTTCGCAATTTCTTCGGCCATGTTAAGCAAGCGAAAGGTGTGCATCATGTTTTTGGCATCGTAGTTTTTTCCGTGTTCCATGGTATTTTCATAACGCACTTCGTTT
>JADLED010000211.1 GCA_020846335.1 Bacteroidia bacterium | reverse complement strand
CCCTTCTTTGCTTTGCTCTTAGTCTCTGTTTTTGGTTTAGGTGCTTGCTTATTTTTCGATTTGAATTTGATAGTTACGCAGGAGCTGCCACCGATAATTAAAACCATTAAGGCCGAAAGAATAAAACTGCTGGCCTGCGCTTTAAGGCCCCGCTTGTAACTTATTATTCCAATTAGGCCATTGGCTAAAGTTAACACCAACACCGGAATAAAAAACAAAACTTCATTTTCAACAGAATCTAATCCACTCAACAACAACATGCTGCTAAACAGTATCAGAAAGTTGACGCCCGCTATTAACCGGATGTGTTTCATCATTAAATTTTAAGTCCCCCTGACAAATTGGTCAATCCCCAGCAACCCGAAAAGCCCACCAGCAAAACTATTAGCGCTGATAATAAAAAAGTGTAGGATAAGGGCCGGTCTTTTTTTAAGTAAAGTAAAAACAACAGGAAATTAATAAATACGTGAATGCCAATGGGCACAATGCTCAGCAAAAGCACGGCCCCCTTAAAGGCAAGCGTTAATCCCACCATGTAAACCAACAAAATGCCCAGATTAATTAAATGTATTTTACTATTTGTCATGGTTAAATTATTGCCGTATGCTGTTTAATAGTTCTGCTTTTTCGTCACGGTAAAACAGGTTCATGGTTTCAAAGGGAATTATTTTTCCGTTTTTGTTTACAATGTGTACACAGGATTTTTTAATGGCCCTTACATCAAAATTGTGTGCATCCATAAACGACATGATGATGACCCTGAACACATTTTCGTAGGATAAGTCCGGTGCCGAAATCTCCGGCAAACAACACAAAAGCGACTGTAGCTCGCCGGTGGCCACTGCCGCCGAATTACCTGTTGAAAATAATTTTAATAAATGCGATTTTAATTTTTCGTCCTGCTCATACACAATGGTGTTGCCCGAAGCATTTAACAATACCGAAGGATCGATTAAACGGGTGAGTGGAAACACCTCGCCATCGGCCTTTAGGGCATAAGCCATTGCCAGGGCATCGGGGTTACAGGGCACCGGAATTAAATCGTTTTCAGAAAACATCGGAAATTGTTTTAAAATATCCGAACGGCATTCGGTAAGTGTGTAGCGGTCGGTTTCGGGATTAAAATTCTCAAGCCTTCCTGCCACTTGCACCGGCTGAAAGGTAACGCCCCTTACACATTTTTGTTGCAGGGCGTATTTTAGGATGTCGCCCAATTCATCGTCGTTTAATCCTTTTTGAATGGTAACAACCAGCGTGGTGGAAATGTTGTATTTGTTTAAATGTTCAATGGCTTTTAAGCGGGTGTCGCGCAAATCCTTCCCTCTTAATTTTAGCAGTGCGTCTTCTTTAAAAGAATCAAATTGAAGGTACACCTCAAAACCCGGCAGGTAGCCCGCCAGTTGGGCCACAAAGTCCTCGTCTTTGGCCAGTCGAATGCCATTGGTGTTTAGCATCAAATGTTTGATGGGTTTACTTTTGGCAATATTTAAAATTTCAAAAAAGTCGGGATGTATGGTTGGTTCTCCGCCGCTAATTTGCACCACGTCGGGTTTCCCTTCGTTGGCCACAATTATGTCGAGCATGGTTTCCACTTCTTTAACCGTGCGGTGCCTGCCATAGTGTGGCGATGATTCTGCATAACAGGTGGGGCAGGTTAAATTGCAGCGGTCGGTAATTTCAATTACGGTGAGGCAGGAATGTTGTTCGTGGTCGGGGCACAGGCCGCAATCGTAGGGGCAGCCGTGGTGAGTGGCGGTGTTAAACTTCAGCGGCATTTCGCTTGGTTTCATGTAATTCCGGCAGTTTTTGTAGTAGTCCTTATCGGTGGCAATCAGCACTTTTTGTCGCCCGTGTTCCTTACAACGTTTGAGCATAAATACATTATCGCCTTCAAACACTATTTTGGCATCCACGCGTTTAAAGCACTCTGGGCAAAGACTTAAGGTAAAATCGTAATAGGTATAATCTCTTTCGGGCATATTAGTTGTTTTGAAACAATGAGGCGGGACGAAGTATTAATTTGTAATAGTACAAAATTCCACAAACACAAGCCAGTTGAATGGCCGACAAACCAATTTCGAAGCGGTGAACAGGTTTAATAAACTCTATAAAAAACCTAAATACCAAATACCCGAATAAAAACAGCTTAAATCTTGCGCCGTTTTGTAGCGTGTATTTCTTTTCCACCACAACTAAAAACAGTGCGGTGATGAGTAAAAATAAAATTTCGTAAAGGTTGGTAGGATGGCGCCGCAGCCCATCGCCAAAGTCAATGGCCCAGGGCAGGGCAGAGGCTGTGCCAAAGGTGCCGTCTTCGAGCCCGGCCATAAAACAACCAATGCGGCCAATAATCATGGCCAGTAAAAGAGGATAGGTCATAAGGTCGCCGGATGAGGTGGTGACCCCAATTATTTTTTTGCAAATTTCTACGCCTATTAATCCGCCCAATAATCCACCCAAAATGGTTTTGTTGCCATACAAGGCCGCCAAAGAATAATTGCCATTAAAAAAATCGTTGCTGTCTAAATAACCAACAATTCGCGAAAACAAAAAGGCACCTGCGGCAGCAGCAATAAATATCAGACTTCGGTGTTCGGTTGAAATGGTGTCGTTGGTTCTTTTTCTCAGAAACAAAAAATAACGAAAGCCAATGCTATAGGCCAGCAACTCTAATATCAGATGCGATGAAATTTCGAAAGAACCGGTTTTTATATTGATTGGAAATGTCATGCGTTTATTTTTTGCGCCACAAAGGATAATAATATTTAACGGTAAAACTGTGATGATTCAAATATGAAATATCATTACCGCTAAGAAAAATGTTGTAGCCATACATAATACCAAATCGCGCAATGGAAATACCTATCATGGGTTTAATGCCGTAGGTGCTATGTGTGTAGTCGGAATAGCGGTTCACACCAAGGCCACCCGAAAGCGGCCCCGACAAATACCAGGCATTTATGCTTGTGCCATAAAGTTTTTTTGTAGGATCAAATTCATACAAAGCCAAAAAGCCGGCAAAGGGGTACCTCACAAAATGGCCTTCCACCTCCCAGGGTTGATAGCCAACACCCAACTCAATTAAATTGGGTTTAATGCCAGAGTATCCTG